>JAFAYS010000068.1 GCA_019240175.1 Chloroflexota bacterium
GCCGACGAGTTGCACGCCGAGCTAGAGCGCTACCGCAAGCTGCACGAGGTGGTCTGGCTGCAAGAAGAGCCGCGCAACATGGGCGCGTGGAGCTATATCGCGCCACGGCTGCAAGCGCTGCTGGGCTCCGCGATCGAGCTACAGTACGCCGGACGCGCCGATTCCGCCAGCACCGCCGAAGGATCGCTGGGATTGCACACCGCCGAGCAGACACGCATCATCACGGCGGCGCTGGCCGGCAGCGCGGAGCCAGTGACGATCAACGGCAAATAAAAGCTTCATGGATGCCAACAAGGAGAACCGTATGGCGGTTGAGATAAAAGTTCCGGCGCTGGGCGAATCGATCGTTGAGGCGACCGTGGGCAAGTGGCTCAAGCGTGAGGGCGACAGCGTCAACGCGGGCGAGCCGGTCGTCGAGCTGGAAACCGATAAGGTCAATATCGAGGTCATGGCCGAGGGCTCGGGTGTGATCGAATCGATCGTCAAGAATGAGGGCGAGAACGTCAGCATCGGCGACACGATCGGCACGATCAGCGTCAACGGCAGCGCGGCGGCCAGCGCGAGCCAAGGCCAGAATCAGCCGACACCCGCGCCACAGGCCGAGCCAGCCGAAGCAGCCGAGCCGACCACCGCGCCCACACAGCCGGAGACCGAAGACCGCGAGACCGCGCCATCCCAACAGCAGGCCGACGATCGCGCGACGCCGGCCAGCCCGGTTGCCAAGAAGATGGCCGCCGATCAGGGCGTGGATCTGCGCGATGTGACCGGCAGCGGACCCGGCGGACGCATCACCAAAGATGATGTCGCAGCACGTGGCCAGGGCGGCCAAACGAGCCAACCGCCAGTCGCCAAACCACAGCAGCAGCCGGCAGCGACTCAGCCAGCGGCGCAACCACAGCCAGCGCCAGCCAAAGCTGCGCCGAAGCCAGCGGCAGCGCCCGCCGCGTCGGATCGGCCCGAGGAGCGCGTGCGGATGTCGCGCCGCCGCCAAACGATCGCCCAGCGACTCGTGGAGGCGCAGCAGACCGCAGCCATGCTCACGACCTTTAACGAGGTCGATATGACGGCGGTGATGGAGATTCGCAAGCGGCGCAAGGACGCCTTCAAGGAGCGGCACGGCGTCGGGCTTGGCTTTATGTCGTTCTTCACCAAGGCCGTGATCGGCGCGCTCAAGGCGTTTCCGTATCTGAACGCCGAGATCCAGGGCGACGAGATCGTCGTCAAGCGCTACTACGACATCGGCATCGCAGTGGGCGCGGAAGAAGGTCTGGTCGTGCCCGTGGTGCGCAACGCCGATCGCAAGAGCTTTGCCCAGCTTGAGCGTGAGATCGTGGATCTGGCCACACGTGCCCGCGAGGCCAAGCTCACGCTCTCCGATCTTCAGGGCGGCACCTTCACGATCACCAACGGCGGCGTTTTCGGCTCGCTAATGTCCACGCCGATCCTCAACACGCCGCAGGTCGGCATTCTGGGCATGCACAAGATCCAGGAGCGCCCGGTTGCGGTCAACGGCCAGATCGAGATCCGCCCGATGATGTATCTCGCGCTCTCGTACGATCACCGTATCGTCGACGGCAGCGAGGCGGTGCGCTTCCTGGTGCGGATCAAAGAGCTGCTGGAAGATCCCGAGAACCTGCTGCTCGAAGGCTAGGCGATCCAAGGCCCGCATCCCGACTTCGATACCGCGTCGGGATACGGGCCGGCACCAGGCTTGCCGAATCCGGCACAAAACGCTGATTGACACGCCGCCTCACCACACTTTATAATCAGCCGTACCATTTTTTTACCTCCTTGCATGGTGTACGAAAGCAGCCTGAAGCGTTCCGTGACGCCGGTTAGCTGCCTCCGTAGCGTTTCTCGAATCTTCACAAATCACCGCACTGCATGTGTGCCGCTCTCCTGAGCGGTGCGGCAGCATCCATGTTCACCACCGAAAGGAGTCGCGCTCGAGCTTTGTTGTCTGTTGGTTGGTCGGCTTTATCACAGATCTTTTTGTAGGAGGATGCGCGTGAAGCTCTTGTCTTTGATCAAAGTCTTGTCTCTGCCCATGCTACTAAGCCTGGTGCTTGGCCTGGTAGCCTCACCCATTGCCCAGGCCAGCAGTGCCGGCGAAAGCTACGTCGTGCTGTATCGCGGCAACGCCGTGCCCAGCGATGCGGCCAATGTCATCTCTGCCGCCGGCGGCACGCTCGTCCAGAGCTACAACGCGATCGGTGTGGCAATCGCGCGATCGACGAGCGCCTCGTTCCGCAGCACGCTGCTGCGCGACAGCCGGATCGAGAACGCGTCGTCGACTACCGGCTTTGGCGTCAGCCTGGCCGATCTGACCGGCGACAGCGCGGACATGCCGGTCGGCGATCTGCCGAACGCGCCCGCCAGCGACTCCGACACCTTCAGCGGCTTGCAGTGGGATATGCGCCAGATCCACGCGACCGAGGCGCACGCGATCACCGGCGGCAGCCGCGACGTGCTGGTCGGCGATATCGACACCGGCCTCGACTACCGCCATCCCGATCTGGTGCCGAACCTCGACTTCGCCAACAGCACCTCGTGCGTCGGCGGCGTGCCGAATCAAGACCCGGCGGCCTGGGACGACGACTCCGGCCACGGCACGCACACAGCGGGCACGATCGCAGCCGCAGCCAACGGCATCGGCATTGTCGGCACGGCTCCCAATGTGCGGCTCGCGGCGATCAAAGTCTCGACGCCCGACGGCTTCTTCTATCCTGAGGCAGTGATCTGCGCCTTCGTGTGGGCAGCCGAGCGCGGCTTTGATGTAACCAACAACAGCTACTTCGCCGATCCGTACCTGTACAACTGCAAGAACGATCCCGAGCAGCACGCGATCTGGAAGGCCGAGCAGCGCGCGATTCGCTACGCGCTGAGCCAGGGCGTGACAATCGTCGCATCCGCCGGCAACAGCAACCACGATGTGCAGCATCCCCCGCAGGGCAACCAGTGCGTGCGCGTGCCCAGCGAGGTTTCGGGCGTGATCGTGGTTGGCGCGAACGGTAACCTGCAGCAGAAGTCGTACTACTCGAACTACAGCCAGATCGACGTGGCTGCGCCGGGCGGCGACGCGCTCTTCCAGCTCACGCCGCAAGCGCCCAACGGTCGCGTGCTCTCGACCTATCCGTCACGCTTCCGCAACGCTTCGCTGGTGATCCAGGACCCGGCGGTGCCAGGCGCGTACTATCGCTACCAGCAAGGCACGTCGATGGCGGCTCCGCATGTGACCGGCGTTGCGGCGCTGGTGATCAGCCAGTTCGGCGACGACAACACGCAGAACGGTCATCTGCGGCCCGGCAAGGTGCGCGCGATCATCAACGGCACTGCCGACGCGCTGCCCTGCCCGGCGAATCCGTTCCGCCCCGGCACGCCCTACGAAACCAATTGCCAGGGTGGGCCAGGCTATAACTCGTTCAACGGACACGGCCAGGTCAACGCCCTGCGCGCGATCTTGCACGACACCGGCAACTAAACTGCGCTTAGAATCAAACAGCCTCTATGCTAAGCATAGGGGCTGTTTTGTTTGTGGTGTGAACTCGGAGACCAGATCGTAGGGGCGTATTACATGCGCCCCGAGAGTCATCAGATCAGCCTGAGCGCCTGCGCCTTGAGCACTGCTTGCGTTCGATCGCGCACGTCGAGCTTCGCCAGCAGATTCGACACATGATTTTTCACGGTGCCTTCGGTGATCACCAGCTTGTCGGCGATCTCGCGGTTCGAAAGGCCATTCGCCAGCGCGCGCAGCACGTCTAGCTCACGCTCGGTCAGCGGCTGAACCAGCGGATCGACGGGCGGCGCGCTGACCGGGCTGCTCACCGGCCCTGCGGCGAGGCGACTGAACTCGGCTACAACTTTGCGCGCAATGCTGGGCTGGATCAGCGCGCCACCCGCAGCGACAGTGCGTACGGCGGCGGCAATGTCGTCGCTGCTGACATCTTTGAGCAAATAGCCGCGCGCCCCAGCCTTCAAGCCCTCGAACACATACTCGTCGTCGTCAAAGGTCGTCAGGATGATCACGCCGACCTGTGGAAAGCGCTCAGTCAGCACACGTGTCGCCGCGACGCCGTCCATCTCCGGCATCCGCACATCCATCAGCGCCACGTCGGGCTGTAGCCGCTCCACCGCCGCGATCGCCTCACGGCCATTCTCCGCCGCGCCAACCACTTCGAGATCCGGCTCTAGCTCCAACAGCGTTTGAATGCCCTGGCGAATCAGCTTTTGATCATCGACGAGCAGCACCCGAATCATCACTATTCCTTTCCAGTGGCAGCGCAATCGCAAGCATAAATCCGCCGTCGGGCTGTGCTCCGGCGCTCAACGTGCCGCCTAATTGATCGGCTCGCTCACGCAAGCCCGCCAGGCCAAAGCCGCTTCCAGCGCTGGCCGGCTGCGATCCATCGTCTTGCACGCTAAGCCGCACCAGCGAAGCAGTCCACTCCAATCGTACCGCGACATGCTCAGCGCTGGCGTGCTTTTGAGCGTTGGTCAGGCCTTCCTGAGCGGCGCGGTAGATTGTCATCGAGGCGGCGGGCAGTAGCGGCAGCGGCGAGCCGTGCTGCTCGAAGCCGGCGCTCAAAGGCGAATGGCGATCAAACTCTTGCACCAGCGCGCGCAGCGCCTCGTCCAGGGCGCGACCGTCTAGCGGCGTGCGACGCATCGCGGCGACACTCTGGCGCACCTCGTCCAGCGCCGCCTGGGCAACCTCACGTGATGTGGTCAGCGTGGCGGTGGCGCGCTGCGGGTCGCGCTCGATCAGCTTGGCTGCGGCCTGAAGCTGCACGTTCAGCACTGTCAGATGATGCCCTAAGCCATCGTGGATCTCGCGAGCCAGGCGCACGCGCTCCTCGGCGACAGCCAGATCTTTTTCGCGCTCACGGGCGGCCGCCAGCTCGGCATGCGCGCTTTGCAGCTCGCGCAGCAGCACCTCAGTGCGCGCGTTCTGCTCGGCAAAGCGCACCACGACGACCGAAAAGATCATCACAAAGACCAGCCCTGGCACCAACGTGACCGATACACCCAGCACATGCATCAGCGAAGGCTCGTCCAGCCACATCAGGCCCATCCAGCCGAGCACTACCAGCAGCGTGTACAACAGCGCATAACGCGCGCGCAGCGTCACGATCGCCTGCGAGGCCAGCATAAACAGCAGAAACGGCAGCAGCGAAAACGACTCGGGCTGTCCCAGCCAGTTGATCAGCAGCACCAGCACGGCGGCCAGCGACAGATAGATCGTATCGGCTTTGAGATCGCCGAGCGAACGCTCTAGATCATCCAGCGCCACATTCAGCACCAGCAGCGCCGAAAGCGAGATAATCGTGGCGTAGAAGCGCCATAGCGGCAAGACCGGCGGCGCGATGATGAACATGATCAGCGCGGCCAGAATCATGGCGTAGGCCGCTACCATCATGACGTTGGCACCGGGCGGCAGCAGCCGCTCCCGCAGCCATGTGAGCGCCGGATATGAGCGCCGGTACGAGCCCGATTGAGGCAATACGTTTGACTGCCGTTCGCGCATGGCGATCCTTTTGCAGTAGGTGAATGAAGACCTTGATCTATATTGTAATCGACCGCACAAGCTCATGCGACAAACTAGCGCTGCGACTCACGCTCAGATGCCTCGTGCTCTTCTTCGGCGCGCGACTCGCTACTTGGAACGAGATCCGCCACGAACAAGATCAGCGCCGTCGCGATGCCGACGGTCACGCCCAGCAGCCAGAGCCACGTGCCGATCGCCAGGCCGATCGCGCCGGTGATCCAGATCGCCGCCGCCGTTTTGATGCCGCGCACATCGGTACCGCCCTTGAAGATCACCGCGCCGCCGAGAAAGCCGATACCTTGCAGCAAGCCTTGCAGCGTGCGGCTAAGCGCCGCCGTGTCGGTCTCGGCCAGGTGTTTCGCCAGCAGCATATAGGTAGCGCTGCCCACCGCGACCATCATCATACCGCTGATGCCGATCGCCTTGTGGTGCATGCGCCGCTCATAGCCGATCAGCCCGCCGATCACCGCTGCTACCAGCAGTCGCAGCACAATAATCGGCACCGTCAATCCGCCGGATTCATCCATAGTTGGGCCTCCAAATTGCCGAAAGGATTGTTGCTCAACCTTTCTTTCTAGCAGTCCAGGGGCCAAGATCACGCCACGGCACCAGCATTGCTACATTAAATACTGGAAGTTATGCTTGACGAGTATCTTGAAGAAAGGGGAGCGCAAGGATGATTCGCTGTGCGAAGTGTGACAACGAGACCCGAACCAGCCAGCTTGTAACAGCGCAGGGCGAGGTGATGCTCGCCGGGACGATCGGCACCGATCCCCAGCCGATCCTCGCGCAGGTCTGCGCCGCCTGTGGCTATATCGAGCTGTACGCGCCGCAGCCGACGACGCGGCCCGAGGTTGTGCGCGAAAGCGAAGAGCATCTGCTGGGTGAAGTAGCGCCCGCGACTGTGCCACAGCCCGCCGCCTAAATCCGCGCCGGGCCCGACGCCGTGCCCGATCGGAGGATGCTTTTGCTCCGGCGAGATCGTTCGTGTACACTCCAGACGATCATGCATCACAATTTATGGAGCAATCATGCGTTCGGTCATCGCCGACTATATCCGGGCGATCCAGCCCTACGACGAGCTTGAGCGGCAGCAGATTGCCGCAACGTTAGACTGGATCGCCTCGGGAGCGCCGCTTTTCCGCATTGCCAAGCCGGATCTGCCGCCGCAACATCTGGTCTCCTACTTCGCGCTGGTCGACGATGCCGCCGGCAAAGTGCTGCTGGTGGATCATCGCAAATCTGGCCTGTGGCTCCCCAGCGGCGGCCACGTCGAGCCCGACGAAGATCCGGTCGCGACAGTTGAGCGCGAGGCGCTTGAGGAGCTGGGCATTCCCGCGATCTTTCGCTTTGCCGCGCCGCTCTTTCTCACGGTCACGCAGACCGTCGGCTCACACGCCGTCCATACCGATGTTTCGCTGTGGTATGTGCTGCGTGGCAGCGCAACCCAGCCGCTCGACTTCGACGCCGGCGAGTTTTACGGCGTCCAATGGTTCGCCTTTGACGCCGTGCCCTTCGAGCGCGCCGACCCGCACATGCGCCGGTTTATCGCCAAGCTCAAGCGCGCACTGGAAACCGACAGCTAAGCTATGGAACTTTTTCCAAACCTGCAGCTGAGCGAGTCATCCTTCGCCGCGTATGATATTGAAACGCCTGTAGGTCGTGTCGAGTCACACGTGCTTATCAACGACAGCATTGTCACATCAGAGAGCAGGCAAACATTCGACCTGGCTATAACTGGCCGTGCTGTGCTATGGCGGCTCCCTGTTTGTAGCATAGAGTTGATCGTGACACGCCCGGCACTGATCCAACCATATTGGGCTCAGATCACAGATTGCTGGGCCTACCTTTGGCGTGTACAGGTCAACGAGCCGCTTGATTCGCTAGAGTTTGTGAGCAGCTTACGCATGCGGGAGCCACTCAGCGGCGGCCCCGATCCAGGCGAACATCTCGCTGCACAAACATGGGACGGCCACCATTACACGATCTCGCTCGGAACGGAAGGCGGAGATGCGCTCTACAATCGCGCGCAACGGAATGATTGGCTGCCACAGCGCTACCTGGCCGAGGCTACCGAGTGGTATGAGCTACCGTTTGTCGAGTACGTACCAGACGGCTTGAGCATCAAG
>JAFAYS010000014.1 GCA_019240175.1 Chloroflexota bacterium
TGCGCTTTTTTCCGGTCGTGGGCTGGGCCGAGCGCGGTGGCTACGGAGGCTTCGGCCACGGCAACTCGGTGCCGCGCTTTCACGTCACCTGGGGCACAGGACCGGGCGTGCTTGAGCCGTTCGTGCGGCGCGTGCGCGAGGCGGTCAAACGCGGCCTGATCAGCCTCCGATTCCGGCATCGCGTCAACGAGCTGACGCTAAGCGGCGGCGTGGTCGACGGCGTGCGCGGCGAGATCCTGGAGCCCAGCAGCGTCAAGCGCGGACAGGCCAGCTCGCGCGTGGCCGTGGGCGAGTTCACACTCAAAGCGCAGGCCGTGATCGTCACGTCGGGCGGCATCGGCGCGAACCACGAGCTGGTGCGCAAAAACTGGCCGAGCCGTCTAGGCCAGCCGCCCAGGCGCATGATCTCGGGCGTGCCCGACCATGTGGATGGCCGCATGCTGGCGATCAGCGAGGCCGCCGGTGGGCGCATCATCAACCCGGATCGCATGTGGCACTACACCGAAGGCATCCAGAACTGGAGCCCGATCTGGAGCCGTCACGGCATCCGCATCCTGCCCGGCCCGTCGTCGCTGTGGCTGGACGCGTGTGGCAGACGGCTGCCGGTGCCGCTTTTTCCCGGCTTCGATACGCTCGGCACGCTGAAGCACATCGCGCAGACCGGCTACGACTACAGCTGGTTTATCCTGACGCAGAAGATCATCGAGAAAGAGTTCGCGCTCTCTGGCTCCGAGCAAAATCCCGATCTGACCAACAAAAGCTGGCGTCAGGTGCTGGGCCGCGTGCTGCCCGGCGCGCCTGGCCCCGTCGAAGCCTTCAAGCGGCGCGGCGCGGACTTCGTGGTCAAGCGCACGCTGGCTGAGCTGGTCCAGGGCATGAACGCGCTCACCGACGAGCCGCTGATCGAGCTGGCCGCGCTAGAGCACGAGATCAAGGCCCGCGACCGGCAGATCGACAATCCGTTCAGCAAAGACATGCAGATCACGGCGATTCGCGGCGCGCAGAAATACCTGGGCGACAAGCTGATCCGCGTGGCCAAGCCGCACAAGCTGCTCGATCCGAAGGCCGGCCCGTTGATCGCGGTGCGCCTCAACATTCTCACGCGCAAAACATTGGGCGGCCTGGAAACCGATCTTTCCGGGCGCGTGCTGGGCGTCGGCGGCGAGCCTGTGCCCGGCCTGTACGCGGCTGGCGAGGTCGCGGGCTTTGGCGGCGGCGGCATGCATGGCTACAGCGCGCTTGAGGGCACCTTTCTGGGCGGCTGTATCTTCTCGGGCCGCACGGCAGGACGCGCGGCAGCTCAGGCCGTGGTCTGATCATGGTTGCAAGGGGAAGACAGCGCAAGAAACTCGTAATAGATTGGTAAGCGCGGCGTTAAGCAGCCTACCCTAGCATGTCGGTAAGCCAAGCAGCTGAGGTGGCTGCTAGGTTGGACGACAGGAGGGTAGGATGTTTACCAATCGACGGTTTGCGCGCCTGGCGCTGGTGCTGGCACTGTTTCTGACGACGATCGCGTGGAGTGGCGCGGCCTCCGCCAGGGCTCGATGGCAGGGCGACGCGGTTTATACGGCGACCAACGCGGCGAGTGGCAATGCCGTGCTGGTCTTTGAGCGCGACAAGGACGGCATGCTCACAGCGGCGGGATCGTATCCAACCGGCGGGCTGGGCAGCGGCGATGGGCTCGGCTCGCAGGGCGCGGTGATCTTGAGCGAAAACGGACGCGCGCTGTTTGTCGTCAACGCCGGCAGCGATACGATCTCGTCGTTCGCGATCGACCGTGATGGTCTCCGGCTCGTCGATACGATCGCGTCGGGCGGCGATCGACCAATCAGCCTCACGCTGTATCATCGTGTGCTGTACGTGCTCAACGGCGGCAGCAGCACAATCGCCGGCTTTGCGGTCGATCACGCCGGTCGGCTGACGATGATCGCCGACTCGATCCGGCCACTCAGCACCAGCATGGCCAACCCGGCGCAGATCTCGTTCGATCCCGACGGCAACGTGCTGGTGGTGACCGAAAAAGCCACCAACATGATCACCACCTTCAAGGTCAACGGCGACGGTGAGCCGAGCGCGCCGATGGCGCAGCCGTCAGCCGGCATGACGCCGTTTGGCTTTGCCTTCAGGCACGACGGCACGCTGCTGGTCTCGGAGGCGTTCGGCGGAGCAACGG
>JAFAYS010000974.1 GCA_019240175.1 Chloroflexota bacterium
CGTCTTTCGCGATACCCGCAGCGATCCCGGCTTCACACCGTCGGAGCGAGCGGCCCACGCAGCAATTCAGATCCTTGGTGCCGTCGGTGTGCCACTCGTGAAAAGCGGCAAGCTGGTCGCGATCCTGGTGGTACACACGGCTGCGCCACGCGACTGGACCGACGATGACGTAGCGCTGGTCGAAGAAACTGCCGAGCGCACCTGGGCGGCGGTTGAGCGTGCCCGCGCCGAAGCAGCCCTGCACGACTCGGAGGCGAAATACCGGTCGCATCTGGAGCAGGACGTCCAGGAGCGCACCACCGCCCTCAACGCCAGCAACCAACTGCTGCAAGCCACCATGGACAGCTCGATGGATATGATCCAGGTCTTTACCGCCGTTCGCGACGAACACGGGACAATCGTCGACTTCACCTGGCTGCTCAACAATCATACATCGGAGCAGATCTACGGTGAGGTGATCGGCAAAAGCCTACTAACGCACAATCCCGGCGTCGTGGAAGCAGGCATTTTCGATACCTTCAAGCAAGTTGTCGAAAGCGGCATCCCGGATCAATCCGAACGACATTATGTCCATGAGCAATTTAACGGCTGGTTCTTGCAATCGACGGTCAAACTCAACGACGGTGTTGCCACCACCACCGCCAACATCACCACGCGCAAGCAAACCGAGCAGGAATTGCTGCGCATTCAGGCAGATCTGGCACAGCGCGCGCAGGACAAATATCAGACGCTGTTCAACTCGATGGATGAAGGCTTTGCGCTGATCGAAATGCTGTTCGATGCGGCAGGCGAGCCAATTGACTATCGCTTCCTGGAAGTCAACCCGGTGTTCGAGCAGCTGACCGGATTAGCTGATGTTGTTGGCAAAACAGCGCTGGAAGTCGTTCCCTCGCTTGACCGCTCGATCATCGAGCAGTACGGGCGCGTTGTCCAGACGGGCGAGCCGGTGCGTTTTGAGCGACAAATCGACGCGCTCGACAGATACTACGATGTGTACGCCTTCCGCATCGGTGAGCCGGGAGCAAACCACGTCGCCGTCATCTTCAACGACATCTCCACACGCAAGCGCAACGAGCAACGCCAGGCATTTCTCTTCCAGCTGAGCGACGCGCTGCGACCACTGGCCGATGCCGTCGAAATTCAAGCCACGGCCACCCACACAGCCATGGGCTATTTTAACGCGGACCGCTGCTATTACGGCGAAATTAATGGTGATACGGTCGCTATTCGGCAGGATGCTGCCGAGCCTGGATTGCCGTCCGTGGCGGCTCAGTACTCTCTCAGCAACATGCCGATCTTTAAAACCGTGCTTGAGCATGGTCAGCCGATTGTTGTGCCAGACGTCATGGCTTCAGACGTCATGGATGCCAACCTCAAGCGGCTGTGTATCGAGATGAGCATCAGCGCCTATATCAATGTGCCGGTGATCAAGAGTGGACAGCCGGTGGGCATCTTTTGTGTCACACAATCCATACCGCGAGCGTGGACCAACATTGAAATTAATCTGGCGGTAGAAATTGCCGAGCGCACCTGGGCTGCCGTTGAGCGCGCCCGCGCCGAAACAGCGCTGCGCCAATCTGAAGAGCGCCTCCGGGCTTTGCTGGCCAAAGGCGCAGACATGATCACCATCAGCGCGCGTGACGGCACGATCCTGTACGCCAGCCCGTCGACCGAGCGCGTCTCAGGCTACAGCGCCGAAGAGTTCCAGGGCAGCAATCCCTTCGCCGAGGCGATCCACCCCGACGATCTGGCGCTGTGTCGCGAGGCCATGGAGCGCTTGAGCACCACGCCGGGCTTGAGCCTGACGCTGCAACACCGCGCGCGGCACAAATCCGGTGACTGGCACTGGTATGAGGGTACCTTCACCAGCTTGTTCCACGAGCCGGCGATCGGCGGCCTGGTGGCGAATGTGCGCGATATCACCGAGCGCAAACAGGCGGAGACGGCGCTCGCCCAGGCCTACAACGCCGAGCACGCGGCGCGGGCCGAGGCCGAGGCCGCGCTCAAAACGCGCGAGCAGTTCCTGTCGATCGCCTCGCACGAGCTGCGCACGCCGCTGACCTCGCTGATCGGCTTTGTGTATATGCTGCCCACGCTGACCAATCAAAGCTCGGAGGCGCTGAGCGCGATGACTGCACGGATCATGCGGCAGGCTCAGCGGCTCAACGCCTTGATCGACCAGCTGCTTGATGTGTCGCGGCTTCAGCGCGGCCAGTTCGTCGTCGAGCGCCAGCCTGTCGAGATTGGGACTATCGTCGCGCAGGTAGTTGAGGAGTTTCGCGCCACGCAGCCGCCGCATTCCAAGCATCCGATCGCGCTGCAACTGCCGGAGCAGCCGCTGATGGTCGCAGGTGATATCCCACGGCTAGAGCAGGTGCTGACCAATCTGCTGACCAACGCGGTGAAATACAGCCCAGCGGGTGGGCCGGTGCATGTGGTGGTGTCGTCCACGACGACGGAGGCGGTGATCGAGGTCATCGATCAGGGTATTGGCATTCCGCTGGCAGCGCAGGCGCAGCTTTTCCAGCCGTTTTACCGCGCCGGCAATGTCGGACCGCAGACGAGCGGCTTTGGCCTGGGTCTGCACATTGTGCGCGAGATTGTCGAGCGCCACGGCGGACGCATCGAGGTCGACAGCATCGAAAATCGGGGCAGCACCTTTCGCGTGATGTTGCCCCGCATGACAAACCCTGACCGTGGTTGATCG
>JAFAYS010000465.1 GCA_019240175.1 Chloroflexota bacterium
TGCTTCGCCACGGGGCTTGGTCTCCTGAGCCTGGGGATTATGCGCCAGCAACAGGTGCGGGTTTTGCTGGTTGTCTGTGTTATTGCGGGTCTGTGGTACGGCCGGGAAGCTATCGATCGCGGCATGATTACCACCTCCTTCACGGGCTCTGGTGCTGCGGGGAGCCCGGTGTGGTGGGAAACCTACCTTGAATTTCAGCGTGCGGCATGGCGCTCGCTGATCGGCCTTGGCGTGGGTATGGCGATCATGATTGGGGTGGCGTTGTGGTCGCATCGATCGCCAGCCGTTCCCGCTGCGACTCCCGTGCCTGTCACAGACCAATAAGGTGATCTTGCACTCAGCCATCGAGCTTGAAGCGCAGTCCGTATGGGCTCAATGTGCCGGGCAGCGGACGATCGGCGGCGAGACAGGATGATTTGCGGGCGACGTTGGAGGAGGCAGGGTGAGTCAGGTGAGGAGTCGATCTGACTCGTCTGTGCTGCTGGTGTGGGTGTTGCGACGAAGCATCGAGTACAGCACGACCAAACGTGGCGTGATCGCCCTGGCTCACGTATGGCCGTGGTACACTCACTGCCATACCTGGCGGGATTGCCGCATGCGCTTGCTTCTTGTTTTCACACTCCATCGCCGTCTCTGGCGGTCGTCCATGGCACGGAGGAATCGATGATGACGTGAAGGTGAGGGATTCGCAGGAGAGTCATGCGCGGTATCGGACGCAGGTCATGATTGAGCGGGATGGAGCTTCCATGGCAAAACTGGTGTTAGACTTGCACGAGATCTACAATCGCAGCGACAAACTTGACCGTGAACTCAACCGGATCATTCAGGAGGCGGTGACCAAGCGGATTGCCCTCGTCGAGATTATTCCGGGCAAGGGCAGCGGTCAACTCAAGAAGCACGTCCTGCGATTTCTCAATCAAGGACATATTCGCCCACTCTATCATCGTATCGAGAAAGACGACCGCAACTTCGGGCGGATCTTCGTCCACTTTCGTCATTAGTTGCAACGACCACGTCAGGAGCCATGTGCAGATTCTGGGGCACGCTGGCGGAGGAGGAGCTGCGAAAGTTCTGGCCATACCATTGCTCCTGCATCTACAAACGATCGCCCGCTGTTCAATGACCACGCGTGAAAACACGACGAGGGCCGATCGTTAGCAGGGCGTATGCCAGATTTACAAGCGAGCGGCGAGCGCAAGGACGTGCAGATCCTGGCAAAGACCACATCTCCACCTCAGATCTCGCGCCGTCATCCCTTGTCCGATCTGGTAAGCATGACCACACTGTCTACTCCGTAGACCGTAGTTGCTGCCCTCCTCATACGCCGCCAGTCGTACCCGAAAAGCCGCTTGTGGGATGACGACAGCGCCGCGACTTCTTTGTACCATGTGCTCAGTTGCTTTATTGAGCGGAGGGCAGCAACTGTTCTCGGCTCAATAACAAACCTGATGAAAGGAACAAACCCGATGAAGCGAACCGTTGTTTTCATTCCCGCTGCCCTGGCTGCAGCCGCGCTGTTCGGAGCGCTTGTGTACGCCGTGCTCGTGGCGGCACGCGTTTCCGAGCCGGCTACCACCACGGTTTATGGCTGGACCTCCCAGCGACTCTGGGCCACTGTGGTCGCTATGCTGGCACTGATCGGCGTGGGCAGCGGCGGGCTGGCGCTGGCGCGTCCCTTCCGTGGTTTCGGCATCGTCTCCGGGCGACGTGGAGCCATCGTAGCCTTGATGGCCGGGTCTGTTGCCGTGGTCAACGGTGGGCTGGTTTTGGCCAGCGCCAGCGGCGGACCCGGCACCGGTAACGGAGTAGTCGGTGGTGCCGGGGCCTTGGTACTAGGGTTGATCGCCATGGTTCTCGGCGGGTTGGCGCTCGTCCGATCACGCAGCATCGTCTGACCCGGCGCGGCACTCGATATGCTGCGCTACGACTGATTTTCCTGCATCGCCTGGGGTCAGCCGTTCCCTAGCAGCGGGTCCTCGTTGTAGATCATCTGGTAGGCCGCGACCGGCGTGGCCAGCGACAGCCACAAAAACAGCGTAACCAGCGACAGCACGATCTTGCGGTCGATTTTGGAGGCCAGCAGCATGCTACAGATCGTCAAAATGTACATGCCGCCGGTCCAGGTAAAGGCTAGAATCGGGCTGCGCTTGTTGAAATACACGTAGCTAAAGGTGCTGAAGATCAGCCAGCTTGCGCCTTGCAGCCAGAGCAATGGTTGGCGCTGTGGCGTATCGGCGGGCAGATTGAGCAGCCGCAGATTGCCCCATAGCACGCTGATATTGTTGATCGTCCACGCCGGCCCAAACACCCAGCCCGGAGGTGCGAACGGCGCTTGCTTCAGCCCCTCGTAGTAGCGCTGCTGGTCGGTGCGCCGCCCCAGGCTGAGGGCCGAAACCGCATTCGCTGCCAATCCGAAGGCCAGCCCGTGCCACCAGCGATACTGCTGTGGAAAAAGCGCGCCCTGGGCGAAATGAGCGAGCGGGCTCGCCTCAAGTGGTTGGCCTGTGTGCTTCGGAGATTGTTGCTTCATCTTCTTACTCCTTTCTCGTTTTACGAAAGACTACAAACAATTTGGTAGGTTAATTGGGCAAAAAAATCCACCGATCAACACGTCATTTTTTCGGCTCACGAATACCATCCAGGATCACATCAATGAGCGCGTGCGCCATAGTTTTACGGGTTCGCTCACCTTGCAGCGCGCTGTCTGGTACGGAATATAGGCTTTCGACCATGCCCAGCAATCCGCCGGCAATCAAGCCGGTGTCGGCGTGCTGAATTTCGCCGCGCTCCAGCGCCTGCCGCAGCGCCTGCTCGATCGGCGCGATCATCGAGGCATAGGCCAGATCCGACAACCGCTCGGCGTGCGTCGACGCGACGGCGGGCAGATCCGAGTACGCCATGCGAATCAGATCCATCGGCGGCTGCGACAACAGCCAATCGGCGGCAGCGTACAGCTGTTGGCGAATATTCGGCCCTGCTTTGGTCAGCGCGTCCGTCAGGCCATGACGATGGCGGTAGAAATGCCGCTCCGTGACCTCGACAAACAGCGCTTCCTTGCCGCCCGGCACATGATGATACAGCGACGCGTGCCGAATGCCGGCGGCTGCGCCAACATCACGCAGTGTCACAGCGGTGTAGCCTTTTTGCGCGAAGAGTCGTTCAGCCGCGTCCAGCACGCGCTCTCGTGCCTCAGTTGTCAGTGGAATGTCTCGCATCAACCAAACCTACCAATTTGTAGGTAAATCGTACGCTGAATATGCACGGCTGTCAAGCAAATAATCGGTGTGTTCTTGTATAGTCTCAAAAACTGGCATTTTCTCTGGCTCGTTTACGCAGTCGCTCCACATCGTGCATTGGTGGCGCGCCGAAGAGCCGCTTGTACTCACGGGTAAAGTGCGAGGCATCGCCGTACCCGACGTGGTAGCCGGCGCTTGCGGCGTCGAGGCCCTCGCCAAGCATGAGCCGCCGCGCCTCCTGAAGCCGCAGATGCTTCTGAAACTGTAGTGGGCTCATCGCCGTGACCGACCGGAAGTGATGGTGAAAGCCTGAGACGCTCATCCCCAGCTCTTTGGCGATCTCCTCGATGCGCAGCGGCTGGTCGAAGCTCGTCCGCAGCCGCTCGACGGCTTCGGCGATCCGATGCGTGACGCCGCCCAGAACTGCCAGGTGCTGGAAACGACCGCCCTGCGCGCCGCGCATCAGCCGGTAGACAATCTCGCGCGTGACCAGCGGCGCAAGAAAGCGCGCGTCGGTGGGCGAGTCCAGGAGCCGCACCAGCCGCACCACCGCGTCCAGCAGCCCTGCATCTAGCGAGCTCACGTCGATAGCCGTCACGGCAGCTTGGCGGCGTGGCGCAAGGTGCCCGGCCTCGACCATCACCGAGCTGATGAGTGCAGGATCGAGCTTAAGCACGACGCTTAGAAAGGGCTGCTCCGGCGACGCCTCGGTGATGCGGGTTGCGATCGGCAGCTCAGCCGTGGCGATCAGGTAGTGGGCGGGATCGTAGCGGTAGCACTTCTCGCCCAGCAAAATCTCTTTGCTGCCCTGCGCGATCACACAGAAGGCCGGGAACGACACGCCATGTCCTTGCTCCGTGGGAGCCGTGACGCGGCGGAGCCACAGTCCTGGCAGCGGCTCTATTCTTTCTTTACCGTGGGTGGCGCGACTGATTCGCTCGATCAGCTCGTCACGGCTGGCCCGCTCCCGATCCAACTCACGCTCCGGCTGCCGGTGGCTCGTCAAATCGATCAATAGGGCTTCCTTTAGTCTTGTGTCGCCCTGCTTCAGGATGTGCAGGATCGTTCAATGATTCTGGAAGATCATTATACCATCCTGCCTGCTGTGGCTCCTACAATACTCATCGAGCTAGCGATTGACGATCGCTGCATACCAGCAGCCTGGACTTTTATGCAAGTGAAGATCCGGCAGCGAGAAACAGCGCGTCACCCGCAGCCGAGCCATGCGCCAGGAGAGGTATATTACTGTTGGCGGAGCATCGTTTCAGAGACGAGTTTGGTAGTAATCAGGAGGAAGATCATGGACATCAAGCGCAGCGGCTCGCAGCCGTCCGGCAAAGGACCAGCCGAGTGGTTTACCGGCTCAGTGCGGATCGATCCGTTGTTCGAGGCCGCCGATCCGGCACGCGGGCGCGGCGCTAGCGTTACCTTCGAGCCCGGCGCGCGAACCGCCTGGCACACGCATCCGCTGGGTCAAACCTTGATCGTGACTGCCGGCTGCGGCCTGGCTCAGCGCTGGGGTGGGCCGATCGAGGAGATTCGACCTGGTGATGTGATCTGGTTTCCGCCCGGCGAGAA
>JAFAYS010000522.1 GCA_019240175.1 Chloroflexota bacterium
GTATGAGGCCTCATACCCTTTCTACTTGTCATAATGTTCTAGGTGAGTTAAGTGACTCGTCTAGTTGCTTTTTTACTACAAAACATTTGTTCTCGCAACTGGTGCTCGCGCATTGGTGGATTTCAGTAGGCTGGACACATAGAGATATAGAGGTATGAGGCCTCATACCTCTTTCGTTTTACATAACGATGTGATCTGGTTCGCTGGTGTCGGCGGGCTACATCCCGCATGGTAGCGCTGCTACAGGACACATCTCAGCTATCTATCATCGCCATTGGAGATCGATAAGGGTACTATTCACCACCATAAAGAACAATATGCTGAAAGGAGCAACGGCGCGTCCTCCATGCTTATATACCATGGAAGATGCGCCGCGTTCGCTATGAACTACCTTGCACGCGCACGCACACTGATCTCTGGTGTGCCGTACGACATATCTTCAGACGATAGCACCCTTGCTCCAAGTGAGGTGCGAGCCGGACTTAAGCTCTCGTTGATCGAGGGCGTTTTCGCGCAGGTGCATATTACAGTGACCGCCGGCGCGTTTTTGACGGGTTTTGCGCTGCTGCTGGGCGCTGGGAATATAACGTTGGGTATTGCGGCGGCAATTCCCTTTCTGATCCAGCCGCTACAGCTGCTGGGCGCGTGGCTGATTGAGCGCTCAGGCACACGTAAAAAGATTACGGTCAGCGGCTCGCTGGGCCGGGCCTTCTGGCTTCTACTGCTGCTGCTGCCATATCTGCCGCTGACGACGAATCAACGGCTGGTTGCGCTAGTGATCACGTTGCTGTGCTCACACTCGCTGCTGACGCTCTGCTCCAACGCCTGGATTCACTGGATGACGGATCTCGTGCCGCCTCGGCTGCGGGGCCGCTACTTCGGAATTCGCAATACGGCGATGGCGGCCTGCGCCATGGTGGTCAATGCCGGCGCGGGTATGTGGCTCGACCATATGCGCACGCTAGGCCGCACCAGAGACGGCTACGCGCTGCTCTTCGGGGTGGCGGTGCTTTGCGCCGCATTCGGCACCACGCTGCTGGCACGACAGCCGGAGCCACCGATGCAATCGCGGGTGCAGCTGCCGCTGGCTGACATTTTTCGTATTCCATGGCGCTTGCCGAACTTCCGCCGTTTTATGATCGCGATGATCGTCTGGAACATGGCGCTGGGCACGGCCGCCTCGTTCTTTGGCGCGCACGCGCTACAGGTGCTGCACATACCCTTCACCACACTGGCGATGTTCGATGTGCTCA
Source organism: Chloroflexota bacterium (assembly GCA_019240175.1). GTDB lineage: Bacteria > Chloroflexota > Chloroflexia > Chloroflexales > Kallotenuaceae > LB3-1. The sequence continues at coordinate 1,254 of JAFAYS010000522.1, forward strand.
CTTCGGCGATCAGCCTGCTCTCGCTGCCGCTGTGGGGCCGCATCGCCGACCGCGTGGGACATCGCAAGGTGTTGCTGATCTGTACCCTGGGTGTGATCGGCCTGCCCTTGAACTGGGTGTTCGCCACGCCCGCGACGATGTGGATTTTGTACGTCAACGCGATCATCTCAGGTATCTGGTGGCCTGGCCTGCTCTTGGCCCAATCGAACCGGCTGATGGAGCAGGTGCCGAACGAGGCGCGCGGCGCGTATCTGGCGCTCTTCGCGGCTATGACGGGTCTGGGCTACTTTATGGCCTCGACGCTGGCCGGTGGTCTGGCGGATCTGCTGGCCAATGTTCAGTGGTCGCTGGGGCCGCTGACGGTCAACAACTACCAAACGCTCTTTATCATCGCCGCGCTGCTGCGTGGTAGCGTTGTGGTCTTCTGGCGTAAGGCGCTCTAGCAGGGCAACCAGCCACATCAATCAGCCTGCGCGCTCCTAGCGGCGATCGGTCAGGGAGCGCGTTTGTGTATGCGGCATTTGGGTCACCATCATGCGAGCGGTGGCAAGGTATTTGAGGAACGATCGACGGGCGATTGGTGTGCGACAAGGCGGTAGCGTCGCTTAGCGAGTGGATGTGTATGAGTATTGTGTATCAGGTGCTGGGCAAAGCCGGACACGACAACGCGCTGTTTGTGTGGGTGACGAGCGGCCAGGCGATCCATCGTCTGCTCTTCGACTGTGGCGAGAACTGCGTGGCCGAGGTGCCATACACCGACGTGTTAGCGATCGACCACCTGTTTTTCTCGCATCTGCACATGGATCACATCGGCGGCTTCGACACATTCTTTCGCAGCGTGTTCAATCGTACCAGCCGGCGTAATGCTGTGTGGGGACCGCCCGGAACCAGCCGGATCATGCATCATCGCTTTCGCGGCTTTCTGTGGAATCTCAACGCCGATCAGCCGGGCCAGTGGTTCGTCCACGATATCTACCCGGATTATATCGATCGTTTCAGATACGATGTTAGCGAGGCGTTTGAGCGGGCACACATCGCTGGAAGAGAGCCGCACCGATTGCCTTGTCACGGCATGCCTCAAGGGTATCCGGCACGCAGCACACAACGTGGTTTTGGTCGCCAGTTGCTCGACGAGGCTACCTTTACCGTCGAGGCGCTGCACATGGAGCACGCGGGGCCGTCGCTGGCCTACCTGATCCGCGAAAAGCCGCGCTTCAACGTCGATCGGGCAAAGCTGGCGGAGCTGGGACTCCAGCCTGGGCCGTGGCTGGAGCGCGTCAAAGTTCGCCGTGCGGATGAAGCGTCATTGCTTGAGCTCGACGGCGCGACCTACGAGCTAGCGGCGCTGCGGGAGACGCTGTTGGTCGAGAAGCCGGGCGAATCGCTGGCCTATCTAACCGACTTTATTCTGGATCAAGCGGCGCTCGAGCAGTTGGTTCCGGCGCTCCACGGCTACCAAACGCTGATCTGTGAAAGCCAATACTGCCACGCGGATGCGCTCCTGGCGCAGCGCAATTTCCACATGACTGCGGTACAGGCCGCCGAGCTCGCCCGACAAGCGCAGGTCGAGCGGCTGATCTTGTTCCATATTTCGGATCGCTATGATCGCCGCGAGTGGCTGGCGCTGCTGGACGAGGCGCGCGCGATCTTTCCCAACACCACCTTTCCCCAGCACTGGGGCCTGACCGAGGCCAATGTCTAGTGCTGCTCTTCGCGCTGCGGCTGGCTTAGCGGCAGCCTGACAGTAAACGTGCTGCCGTAGCCTTCCATGCTGCTGACCGCGACGCTACCGCTGTGGCGCGTAACGATCTCTTTGACCAGATACAGGCCAATGCCCGTGCCGCCGATGTGCTGCTGGATCGCGTTGCCGGCGCGGTAGAAGCGCTGGAAAACCTGACGCTGCGCGGCCTCAGGAATTCCGATTCCCTGATCTTGAACATGGATCAGCGCCTGGTCGCCCTGCCGCTCGATGCGCAGCGTGATCGGGCCGCCGCGTGGGCTGTACTTGATCGCGTTCTGGACGAGGTTATACAGCACATGCTCAAGCCGTAGCGCATCGCCTTCGATCGTGAGGGACTCATCGTTGCAGAATAAGGCGACATAATGTCGATGCGAAGGCTGGCATTGACTCAAGACCTGACGAGCGAGCGCGCAGAGCGTGACCGGCTGATACTCGATTGTGAAGCGTCCGGTCTGAATATGGGCAAACTCGGTCAGCGAGTCGATCAGCTTGCTGAGACGGCCCGCAGCGATCGAGATCACCTCTAGCTCACGCCGCACGCGCTCGCTCAGCTCCGGCTCTTTAGGCAGCCATTTACCAAGCAGCTGTGTTGCGGTCAGCAGCGCGGCGGTAGGCGTCTTCAGCTCATGCGCCGCGATCGACAAGAATTCGTCGCGCGCTTCCACGGCTGCCTGCGCTTTGCTGTAGAGCCGAACATTGTCGAAAGCCATTGCCGCCAGCGAGGCTAGCTCTTCGGCAACGGCGAGATCGTTCTGTGAGTAGCGCTGATGGAGGCGCTCAGAGATGAAAATAAGTGTGCCAAACATGCGCTCATGCGCCAGGATCGGCACGATCATGGCCGATTGAAAGTTAAGCTGCATGAGCAGATTGATCTGCACATCGTCTGCCGAAACGCTTTGCAGCAGCGTCTCCGGGATACTGGCGAGCAGCGTTGGCTTGCCGCTGAGAACAACTTGCTTGATCGGCTCCGGCCACTGATCGCCGACCGGATACTGATCATACATATCGCAGAGCAGCTGCTCCTTGTGTGGATCGGCATGGGCGATGATCAGCCGGCGTGGTGAGTAGTCGCTGCTGAGCAAATCCATGAAGCAGGCATCGGCGAGAAACGGCACTGCCAGATGTGCTACCTGATCCAGCGTCGCGTCGTAGTCGAGCGAGGTGTTGAGCAGAGCGCTGGTGCGCATCAGAAAATGCAGCCGATCGTCGGCGCGTTTGTGCTCGGTAATATCTGATGCCGCGCCGATGATCCGCACAATCCGGCTCTGCTGATCATCCCGCGCTCGACGCGCGCAGTTATACACCCAGCGTACCTCGCCGCGCTTGCTGACAATCCGAAACTCTGCCTCGATCTGTTCTCCTTGAAGTAGCCTCTGCACCGCCTGCTGAACAACCGGCAGATCATCGGGATGGATCAGGCCTTCCCAGCTCAGCCCACCTAGCTCTGCGCCAGTGTAGCCGGTGATGCGAGTAAATGCCTCGCTCATCCATTCAAAGCTCATCTGTCCGTCTGGGCCAACGCGGAAAACATAGGCATAATCGGACATCAGCTCAACGATCGTGCGGTAGCGAGCCTCGGACTCATGCAGGGCCTGGCAGCTCTGCTCTCTCTCGTTGACTACGCGCAGCTCGGCCTGAAGCGTATCGATCAGCGCTAGCAGCGCCTCTGTTTGATCGGCGCTGGGACAGATGCCAGCCGCTAGCTGGTGCTGAACAATGCTAACGATAGCGGCGTTGCTCATAGCGTGCCCTTTCTTAAGTTTGTCTCAGACCAGCGCACAGGCGGAAAAACGCGCCAGTGAGCGCTTGGTTAGGTAGGCTATGAAACCGGAGTAACGTGTACACGCTTGGCGAGCAGCGTGGTCGCGGGGGGATGTGGCTTTCTAGCTATTGTAGCAAATTGGGTCAAGAACCCAGAACCTAGAACCCAGAACCTAGAACCCAGAACCTAAAGCGACAGGATGCAGCCTGATCGTTTGTTCGTTTGTGCGCCGGGTGCCACGCAGCATCGCGCACAAAGAGTGCGAATCTGCGCATAAACCGTTGCGCGATGCTGCGCAGATGCTACACGTTTGTAGCTGATGTCGGCTCTGCCAGACAGTCTTGGGCTGGCAGCTGATCGCCGGACAGGATGCGCGGTGCTGGAATGGTGAGCCGAAACGGCTTCAGCCCGATCGCGAGCGTTGGCGTGGCTTCGAGCCGATACGGGAAGCGCTCCGACCAGGACGCAAGCTGCATCCCGGCGCGACCTAGTCGGGCCGTAGCGCTGGCCACGGCAAAGAGTCGCCGTCCGTCGCGGCAGCCGAAGAGCGGGATCGGCAGCGGCAGGCGTGGCAGCAGCGCAACCTGCGGATCGAGCCGCAGCGTCGCGATCGGCCCGTCGGCGTCGGCGATCGCAACCTCGGAGCCGTGCCAGCTGAAGCGCGCCATTTGCTTGGGCAAGCCCCAGATCGCGCGGCCACCACGCAGCGACGGCAAACTATCGACCCAGATCTGCCGGATGTACATGCCCGGCAGCGCGCCACGCCGCACCACGCTACCAACGATACACTCATCGTAGCGCAGCGTGCCGTCCAGGTAGCGGATCAGCGCCACGACCACTGAGCGACTACCCAGCAGCGGCGCGAGATCCGACGGCAGCGGCAGAGCGCGATCCGCCTGAAACAGCCCGATCCACGCGCCGCCGCGCATCCGCCAGGGCGTGGAAGGATAGCCGGATGTGAACGCTTGATGCTTCATCGTTGGTTAGACTCCGCGCCTAGTAGGCCACCGTCGCCGGCTCGCTGTCTTCTTTCCAGACCTGCGCTTTAATATCATAGACCCAGAAAATCGGGCTGCTATCGGAGGGCTTGTCGTTCTGCACCAGCTGCCTGGCCTCGCCGACCAGCGTGTCGAGCTCGCTCTCGCTCAACGGCGCGATCTGCTGCGCCAGCCGCACATTCTCGTCGATCTGCTCCTCGCTGTCCATGCCGATGATCGCCAGGCTGACGCCGGGCAAGCTCAGCGAGTAGCGTAGCGCCAGCTCGCGCTGCTGAAGCTCGCCGTGGCCATACACCTTCATGGCGATCACGCCGGTCTCGGTGCGCTCAGCAATCGGCAGCAGCGCCGTCTCAGGCCCGGTCACCAGCCGATCGATCGCGCCCAGCGCCACCAGCACGGTGTCGAAGTCGTAGCGCTCCAGCGCATGGGCCAGCACCCACGGTCGCGCGTGGCCGGTGATGCCCACAAAGCGCGTCATGCCCTGACGCCGCGCCTCTTCCAGCGCGCTGATCGCGCCGTCGGGAGCCAGCGCCGCCTCAAGATCGGCCATCAGATTGATCGCATGAATCTGCACCAGATCAACATGATCGGTTTGCAGCTCCTTGAGATTTTGCTGAAGCTCGGCCAGCACATCTTCGCGGCGGCGCTTGTTGATCTTCGTGGCGAGAAAGACCTCATCGCGGCGGCTTTTCATCACCTCGCCGAGCTTGGGCTGGCTGCCGTAGTCAGGGCTGGTATCGAGATAGGTGATGCCCTGGTCGATCGCGTGGTTGAGCAGCTTGGCCGATTTATTGAGCAGCGGCGCGTCCATCAGCTTGATCTTGCCCAGCGGCGCAGTACCGTAACCAAGGATCGGAACCTGCACGCCGGTTTTGCCCAGCGGACGATGTGGGATTGCCATACTCTTTCTCCTCTGCGGTGCCTTAGCTTGAGCCGCCCAGCAACCTACGTACCGCCACCGGAAGCGCGGCACATGAATTGGTGAGCGACAATCTTTTGTGTGCGCCGCCGTGTAACCTCGATCTACGTTATCATGCTTAGTGACAGCCAGGCACTGGCTGTCTAGGGAAACGATCAAGACATGCGCCAGGAGCGGAAGGATCTGTTGATGATCAATCGTGATCTACAGTTGAAATATGCGCAGCTTCAGCAGACGCTGCGGGAGATGAACTCGGTGCTGGTCGCCTTTTCGGGCGGTGTGGACAGCACACTGTTGCTGCGCGTGGCCGCCGATGTGCTGGGGCCGAGCTGCGTCGCCGCCACTGCCGACTCGGAGACGTATCCGCGCGAGGAGCTGGCCGAGGCGACGCGTCTGGCGCGTGAGATCGGCGTCGAGCATGTGGTGGTGCGCACCGACGAGCTAGCCGACGAAGCCTACGCCGCCAATCATGCCGATCGCTGCTACCACTGCAAGAAAACGCTCTTCACCGAGCTGTTCCCGATCGCGGAGGAGCGCGGGATTGAATGTGTGGTCTACGGCGCGATGGCCGACGACATGGGCGATCACCGGCCCGGACATCAGGCCGCGCTAGAGTGGAATGTGCGCAGCCCACTAGTCGAGGCCGGCCTAACCAAAGCCGAGATCCGCGAGCTATCGCGCGCGCTGGGCCTCGATACCTGGAACAAGCCCTCGTTCGCCTGCCTATCGTCGCGGGTGCCCTACGGCCAAACGATCGATGCGGCGCAGCTGCGGCAGATCGACGAGGCCGAGCGCTGCCTGCGGGGCCTGGGCTTCTCCGGCTTTCGGGTGCGGCATCATGGCGACATTGCGCGGCTGGAGCTTCAGCTTGACGATCTGGCGCGCGCGGTCGAGCTGCGCGAAACAATCGTGGAGCAGCTGCGATCGCTGGGCTACCTGTATGTCACGCTGGATCTGCAAGGCTTTCGCAGCGGCAGCATGAACGAGGCGCTGCGTCGTCGGCCCCAGACGATCGAGCTGATTGGATAAACATCTATGTCGATGCAGCATGGTTTAACTGACGATGGATCGAGTGTGACTCCAGCCCGTGATCCGTTTGGCCCTTTACGTGACGCGCTGCTGGGCAGCGACGAGCGCGAGCCAATCGCGGGCTACGCGCATCTGGATACGCAGCGTGAGCACCGCAAGGGCGTGCCCGAGGTGATTCTGGCCGAGCCGAAAGCACCGGCACAGGTGGTCGCGATCGCGCGGCATTTTCTTGAGCGCTCAGGCCGGGCGATCATCAGCCGGATTCCACCGGAAACGCTGGCGGCG
>JAFAYS010000601.1 GCA_019240175.1 Chloroflexota bacterium
CTGGTCCAGCGCATCGTCGACGAGATGCAGCCGACGATCGAACGTCACACGCTGGTCTTTAGGAACGGCCACTTTGAGCAAGCGCCGATTGTGCTGGGCGATCCGCTGCGGCTGGAACAGGTTGTGCAAAATCTGCTGCACAACGCGGTCAAGTATAGTCCCGACGGCGGCGTGATCGATGTCCACGTTACGCTCGGCGACGCGGATGACGATCAGACGCGGCATATCTGCATCGAGATCACCGACTCCGGCATCGGCATTCCACCCGAGTCGCTGCCCTTCGTCTTTCGACGCTTTTACCGCGCGGAAAATGTGGAGCAAACGCAGATTAGCGGTGTTGGCGTGGGCCTGTATGTCGCCAAGGAGATTGTGACGCTGCACGGCGGCCAGATCAACGTCGAAAGCACCGAGGGCGTCGGCAGCACCTTTCATGTGTGCCTGCCGCTGCACGATGCTTCCGCTCCACCGCCCTAGCCTGAGATCTACCTACAACCTCACCTTTCCTTCGCCCCACAGCGATCAATAGCAGCCTCAGTTCAGGATCTACTCAGCGATCCTGAGCCAACGCGGCGTGTATTTCTCTTTGATACATATTCTCATAGCCCCGCTTGACGAAAAAAGCTTATTTTCGTATAGTATCAAAATATTGATACAGCATATCATCTGGAGAACATGATGTACGTTCCGCTCAACTGGCAACGTTTGGGAATACTGCTGCTGATCTGCGCTGTGCTGACCGCATGTGGCAGCGCGCCTGGGGGCCAATCTACAACCGGCTCCAACGATGGAGCGGCAGCCAGCAATGCCAGCCCGGCAGCCGGCACCATCAACGCAATCGCGACGACGAGCATCATCGCGGATCTGGTGAAAAACGTCGGCGGCGAGCACGTCAACGTGCGCACGCTGCTCACGCCCGGCACCGATCCGCATACCTACACGCCCATGCCCAGCGACGTCCAGGCGATCGCCGACTCGCAGATTGTTTTTGAGAATGGTCTGGGCCTTGAAGCCTGGCTTGAGGAAACGACCGAGAACGCCGGCGGCGAGCGGCCAACGATCGCGGTCTCCAACGGGCTCACGCCGATCGAAGGCGGCGAAGACGAGCACGAGGACGAGGAGCCGGCGGCCAGCGCTGAGGAGCACGGCCACGACGAGCACGGCGACGATCCGCATATGTGGTTCGATGTGCAAAACACGATTCGCTACGTCGAGAATATCCGCGATGGGCTCAAGCAGATCGACGCGGCCAACGCCGGCAGCTACGACGCCAACGCCGCCGCCTACATCGAACAGCTCAAACAGCTCGACGCCGAGATCGTGAAGCTGGTCGAAGCTGTGCCCGCCGAGCGTCGCAAGCTGATCACCAATCACGACACCTTTGGCTATTTCGCCAAGCGCTATGGCTTTGAGGTTGTCGGCAACGTGTTTGAAGGCGTCTCGACGGAGCAGGAGCCGTCCGCCCAGCAGATCGCGCAGCTGGTCAAACTGATCGAGGAGCAGCAGGTGCCGGCGGTCTTCACCGAGAACACGGTCAACCCGCGTCTGGCCGAGCAGGTCGCCGACGAGGCAGGCGTCAACGTCGTCACCACGCTCTACACCGACGCGCTCGGCGAGCCCGGCAGCCAGGGCGCGACCTACATCGACATGATGCGCTATGATGTGCAGCAGATCGTCGAGGCGCTGAAATAGACGAAGGAACAAAGAACAGAGAACAAAGAACAGTGGAGCGAGATGCTGCCACTGTTCTTTGTTTTAATCGGGGTAGAAGGTCGGGAACAGGCCCTCATCCCCCAACCCCTTCTCCCGCCGCCGCAGGAGAAGGGGAGTAAAATGGTACCGCTTTGTTCCCTTGTTCTTCGCTAGGTTCTTGGTTCTTGGTTCTTGGTTCTTCTTACACTGCTACTTCATTCTGCACATGCTCATGCGCGTGATACGACGAGCGCACCAGCGGGCCGGACTCGACATGCTTGAAGCCGCGCTTGAGCCCTTCCTGCTTCAAAAAGGCGAACTCGTCGGGCGTGTAGTAGCGATCGAGCGGCCAGTAATCGTTGGCGGGCGGCAGATATTGACCCACCGTCAGCACATCCACGTCCACGCTGCGCAGATCGTCCATCACCTGCAGCACCTCATCGATCGTCTCGCCCGCGCCGACCATCAGGCCGCTCTTGGTACGTAGATTCGGATCGAAGCGACGGGCGCGGTGCAGCAGAATCAGCGACTGCTCATAGGTTGCCTTGGGCCGGAAGCGCGGGAAGATCCGCTTCACAGTCTCGATGTTGTGGTTGAGCACGTCGGGCTGCGCTTCCAGCACCATGTGCAGCGAGGGAGCATCGCCCATGAAATCCGGGATCAGCACCTCGACCTTGCAGTCGGGCAGATACTCGCGGATCAGCCGGATCGACTCGGCGAAAATGTGCGCGCCGCCGTCGGGAAGATCGTCGCGATTGACCGAGGTCAGCACGGTGTGGCGCAGCTTGAGATGCTGCACCGCTCGCGCTACGCGCTCGGGCTCTTGCTCGTCCAGCGCCTGGGGCTTGCCCTTGCCGATCGCACAGTAGCGGCAGCCGCGCGTGCAGGTATCGCCGAGCAGCAAAAACGTCGCCGTGCGGAAGTTCCAGCACTCGCCGATGTTGGGGCAGTGCGCCTCTTCACAGACCGTGTGCAGGCCCAGGTCGCGCATCAGCCGATACACATCTTCGTAGTTCTCGCCAGCCGGCATCTTGGCCTTGAGCCAGGGCGGTCGCTGCGGTCGCACCTTGGGCGTATCCATTAGTTGTATGTCAGCCATGCTATCCTCGCTCTATCTAAACAGCACACCGAAAGCGCTCAGGCCGGAAGCTCCACCGGTGCCGCTTGCGGTGCCTGCTCAACGATCATCTCCACATCAAAAACCTGCCCAAAGGCCGCCACCACACGATCGATCACCTCGTCCAGCGGCACATCCCGCCCGAGCAGCCCAGCCAGCGAGCCGACGCCCTTGTTGCGAATGCCGCAGGGAACGATCTTCGTGAAGTAGTCAAGATCGGTCGTGACGTTGAGCGCAAAGCCGTGCAGTGTCACGCCGTTCACATCGACTTTGGTACCGATCGCCGCTAGCTTTTGCTCGCCGACCCACACGCCGGTCAGATGCCGCACGCGACCCGCCGCCAATCCGTAGCTTTCGCACACCGCGATCAGCATCGACTCCAGCGACCGCATGTATTCTACGGCATCCAGATTATACTCCGCCAGCCGCAGGATCGGATAGCCCACGATCTGCCCGGGGCCGTGATAGGTCACATCGCCACCACGATCGACGTCCAGCACCGCAATGCCCGCCGCCTCAAGCTCGTCACGCGGCACCAGCAGATGCTCATGCGCGCGTCGGCCACGGCTGCCAAAGGTGTAGGTATGCGGATGTTCCAGCAGCAGCAGCGTATCGTCGATCTGGCCTGCGGCGCGCTGAGCCGCCAGCTGTTTTTGTAGTGCCCAGGCTTCGGCATAGCCGATCGTGCCCAGCGTGTGTACCTGACAATGCTTCATCACGGTTACATTATACGTCTATTCACGAAAGAACCAAGAATCGAGAACCAAGAACAAGAGCACAGGAGCTACTGCAACGAGCTTAACTTCGGTTCTAGGTTCTTGGTTCTAGGTTCTATGTTCTCAGGAGCAGCGTGCATTCCTCGTACTCGGCAATCGGCTCGAAGCCCAGCTTGCGATACGACGCCAGCGCGCTCAGGTTATCGGCTTTGACGTTGAGGCCGATATGATCGACGGTTGCCAGCAGCGCCTGGCAGAGCTTCGCGCAGACGATTGTTCCCAATCCCTGGCCGCGCAGCTCCGGCAGCGTCGTCACGTTGCCCAGCGCCGCCACGCGATACTCCTGCGAGTACACATGGATGCCGGCCACGCTCACCAGCCGATCGTCGCGCCACACGCCGTAATACTGACCGGTCTCCAGCACGCGCGGATCGAACCAGTTGCCGGGATAGCTGGCGGCATATAGATCTTTGATCGCGTCGAGATCCACCGTCGAGAGCGCGGTCACCGCCGAAGCATCGACATCGCGCAAGCGCTCAGGCTGTGTCAGCGCCATTTTATAGTGCAGCCCGTGCTGCTCGACGTGATACTGCTCGGCCACGATCGGCAGCAGATCCAGGCTGAGATGCGCGTAGACCCGCGAGGGCAGCAAGCGCATCAGCGAGCGCATGAAGGGCGGCATCTGCGCCGACGGCTCCTCGGTGAACGCCAGCAGCGTCGGCACGTCGGTGCCCGAGTAGAGCAGCGCGATCTGCTGGATCTGATCGTCGTGCGGCCAGCCGTACCAGCTGGTGTAGGGCCAGAAAAAATCGTCCAAATCACCGATCGCGTAGAGGTGTAAGAATATATTGCGACGCAGCACGTGCTCGATCTGATCTTTGGCGTGTAAACAAACCGCCCGCATCACAGGCGCTCCTTTCGCTTATTGGACAGGCCCTCACCCCTGCCTCACTCCGTTCAGCATCCCCTCTCCCGCTGCCGCAGACGAGGGGGAATAAAGGTACTTCCTTTTGTTCTTTGTTCTAGGTTCTTTGTTCTTTCGTTAGGTTCTGGGTTCTAGGTTCTAGGTTCTTCTGCTATCAACCCAGTGGCAGACGATCTCGACCGCCGGGCCATATTCTCGCTCGACATCGCCGACGTCGATTCCCAGCCGGGCGAACTCCTGCGACACAAAGATTGTGCGTAGAGCCATGCGGATCAGCATCTGATCGAAGGCCGGGATCGCGGCGAAGAGCGGCAGCACCTCAGCGCTACCACGGTATGACCCGATCCAGAAGGCCAGCACCGCCAGCGCAAACTCCGGCGGTCGCCAGTAGGGCGTCATATCGATCAATGCGGGCGACATGCCAGGCGCAACCAGAATATTCTGCTCGTTGAGATCGCCGTGGATCAGCTGCGCGCGCAGGCCCGACACCTCACGTTTGCGCTGCATCAGCGGCGAGATCAGCGCAGCAACCCGCGCGTCGATCGTGGGCGCGTCCGACCAGGCCAGCCGATCCGCGCGATCGTACGGCGAGTCGCGGCGATCGAGGTAGGCCGGGCGCTCGACCTGCGCCAGCGCGCGATGAAACGCCTGAAGCGCCGGAATCACCTGCGCTAGATCGGCTGGAACTGCCGGCTGGCCGGACACGAACGTCCAGGCCGTCCAGCCCTCGGGCGTCGTCCAGACACCGGACGTGGCTTGCAGCGGCTGCGGCACACGAAAGCCGTCCTGCTCGATCGAGCGGTACAGATCGACGATAAACGCGTTCTCCTCGACGTTGGGATCGCGTCGGTAGATCACATTGTCCGCGCGATAGGTGCGACCTTCACCGCCAGGCAGCCGCGCCAACGGCCCGTCGATCACGAACCAGCGCTCAAGCTCCCGCCGAATCGCCGCCAGCGCATCGTGGTTATGTAATGTCATACGAAATCTCCACGCTGCGACGGATTGAAGCGATCACTCAGCGCCAAACGAGCGCTCAAGCACCGCTTGCGGCGTCGCAAAGCCAAAGCGGCGGTACAGCGACTGGCTCTGCTCGGACGGCCACAAAATCGCCGAGTCGACGCCCATGGCCTGGCACTCTTCGAGCGCGGCCTGCATGAGACGTGTTCCCAAACCGGCATTACGCAGCGGCGGAAGCACATACACGTTCGTCAGATACGCGATATGCTCGGCCTCGACCACCGGATTGGGAATCTTCTCGACAAACTGCACAAACGCATGACCAACGATCTGATCCTCGGTGTCGACAGCCACCCAGGCGCGCCAGCTCGCCTGATCCAGCCGCGAATGGAGCCACTCAGTCGCTCGGCCAACAAACGCCGCCTCGCTCTCGTTGGGCGCGCCAAGCTCGCTCCGAAACCGGTAGCGCAGCCGTGCCAGCTGGGGTGCATCCGCGACAACCGCCGGGCGAATTTGCAGCGCTGCCGGATCGAAGCGTGTATCAAAAGCCTGCATCATCTTATCCTTTACGCAGCGCTGCCAGCGTAAACGAGCGACCGAGCCCTGTCAATCACGATCACCTGAGACGAACGACAATAAAAAACCGGAGACACGCCGAGCGCATCTCCGGTCGATTTTCGGCCACTGCCAACTAGCCGCCGACGTGGATCGCGGGCCGCCGCTCGGGGTCGTGCTCCGCCTGCCGCAGGATCTCACGCGTCACCGGCGCGATGTCGCCCTCGCCGAAGAGAATAAATCGCAGCAGATACTTGATTGGGTTGCCCTCGCTCCAACCAAAGTAAGCGTGCGGAGTTGTGCCGGTACGATCGCGCAGATACATCAGGAACGCCGCGATCGCGTTGGGCACCGCCGAGCTTTCGGCGCGCAGAATGCGGTAGCCGCCAACCTCGACGCCTTTCACCTCTAGCACATCCTCGAACTCCGAAGCATCGCAGACCCTGACCTCCAAGAACAGCACCGGATCGTTCGGCGGCAGATGCGTGTCCTCGCGGACCTCTTGCTCCTTGAGCCGGTATTCTTCGACATCTCCCGCGTCCAACTGATTTGCGATCAGCCGAATCGGACCGCGACAGGCCTCGGCAATAAAGCGCTCCGCAGCCTCATCGATCTCGATCTTCGGCGTGCGCAGCTCGGTGGAACGCCACACGCGCGAGATCAGCGAGGTCACAATGATCGCGACGATGAAGAAGCTGGCGATTTTGATACCATCGGGCCGCTCGACGACGTTCACAGCTGTGGTGTAAATAAAGATCAGGGTGACAATGCCAAAGCCAAGCGCCAGCAAGCGCTGACGGCTACGCCACGCCGAAAGCGTCACCGCAACCGCCGCAGAGCCCATCAGCGTCAGCACGCCGGTAGCATACGCTCCGCCCTGCGAGTCGACATCGGCCTGGAACAGGATCGTGACCACGAAGCAGATCGCCGTGAAGATAAAAACCAGCGGTCGGGTTGCGCGCGCCCACTCAGGTGCCATGCCGTAGCGCGGCAGATAGCGCGGCACAATATTGAGCAGACCGGCCATCGCCGAGGCACCGGCAAACCACAAGATCGCGATCGTGCTGATATCGTAGACTGTGCCAAAAATCTCGCCCAGGTAATTGTGCGCCAGATAGGCCAGCGCGCGACCGTTGGCCTCGCCGCCTTCTTGAAACTCAGCCGCCGGGATCAACAGCGTGGTTACGAAGCTGCTTGAGATCAGCATGACGCTCATGATCAGCGCTGCGCCACGCAGCAGCTTGCGCGTATTGCGGATACGTCCGATCGGGTTCTTCTCATTGTCGGTTTTGTCGCCGCGCACCAGCGGCATGACCACCACGCCGGTTTCAAAGCCGGACAGGCCCAGCGCCAGCTTAGGAAAGAGCAGCAGCGCCGCGCCGAGCATCAGAAACACATTGCCGTGCGAGGTGAACAAAGCATTCTGCCAGTTTGTCAGCACCGACGGATTCTGGACAATCTCATAGATCCCGGTGCCGACCACAACCAGGCTCAGCAGAATATAGGCAGCCACAACGCCCACGGCAATGCCGATCGCCTCGTTGAAACCTTTAAGAAAGACTGCGCCCAGCAGCGCGATCAGCAACAGCGTCACGGTTATCGGATAATGCAACGTGTGCGGGACAAGCGGATTTTCAAGAATATGCGCGGTTGCATCGGCGGCGGAGAGCGTGATCGTGATAATGAAGCTGGTTGTCACAAAGCCGATCAAACACAGCACAAACAGCTTGCCCTGCCACCACGAGAGCAGATGCTCAAGCATGGAGATCGAGCCGTCGCCATGCGGGCTTTCGGCGGCCACACGATTATACATCGGCAGCGCGCCAAAGAGCGTCAGCAGCACCAGGATCAGCGTCGCGACAGGAGCCAGTGAGCCCGCTGCCAGGGCCGCGATGCCCGGCTG
>JAFAYS010000631.1 GCA_019240175.1 Chloroflexota bacterium
TGGTAACGCCCAGGTGATCCGCGCTCAGGTGCCGCTGTCGAGCATGTTCGGCTACGCGACCGACCTGCGCTCGATGACCTCGGGCCGCGCGCAGTTCTCGATGGAGTTTGATCACTACGAGCCGCTGCCCAACAGCCTGGCCGAAGAGATCATGGCCAAGAGCGGCAAGCAGCGCTAACTAGACGGAACTAGAACGGCAGTCCTGCAAGGGACTGCCGTTTTTTATTACCCAAAAAAAGCTAAGTGTGATGAGCTGCTCAGCCTGGCATAGGTTTTGCACATCGCCGCTCACACGTACAAGACATATAGTCAACATCGAGGTAGCTATGAGCGACAATGATCCGAACAAAGCCACTTCTGAGGGCAGCGATCGCGCTGATTACGGCGGCATGGATGCGAACCTGGACAAGGTCGATCTTGAGCATGCCGATGAGGTTGGCGCTGATCCTCCTGGCGGCCTGGGAACCGATATTGCCGGTGGCCACCGCGAGCTGGGGCAGGATGACGAAACGCCGGAGGTTGAATAATTTGGGGATAAGTCAAGGGCACGCCAGCGGCGTGCCCCTATGCTTCAATCCGGCTATTAATTACCCGCCCTGCAGCGCTGCTTTGGAACTGAATTTCTCCGGCTGCTGTTGATAAAAAATCTCGTAAAGCATCAGCACCGCCGCATTGCCCACGTTGAGCGAGTCGATCTTGCCGGCCATCGGGATCGACACCTCGACATCCGCCGCCTGATGCCACTCCTTGACGATGCCGTAGCGCTCGCTGCCCATCACCACCGCCACGCGCCCACGATAGTTCGCCTGCCGATAGTTCACCGGTGCGTCGGTGTCCGTGGTGACAATGCGAAAATCATGCTCTTTGAGCCAGTCAATCGCCTCGTCGACCTGCGCCTCGATCACCGGGAAGGTGAACGACGAGCCCATGCTGGAATGCAGCAGCTTGGGATGTGAGAGCCGCGTGCGCCGGTTGGTGATAATGATGCCGTTGGCTCCAACCGCGTCGGCGCAGCGAATGATCGTGCCGACGTTGCCCGGAATTTCCAGCGCATCCAGCACGATCAGGCTGTTGTGCTCGCCCAGCGGCAGATCGGCCCAGGTGAAGCGCGGCAGCTGCACGATCGCGGCTAGACCGTCGGGCTCGTCTTTGTCGGCCAGGCGCTGCATAACTTTTTCGCTGACCAGATACGAGTGAACGCCTGAGTCGATCAGGTTGTTAGCCAGGGTGCGGGCCGCATCGCCGCGCAGCAGCTCGGGGCAGAGGAAAAATGCGCGGATGTCCAGCGCTTCTTTGCGGGCGATCGTTAGCTCCCACAAGCCTTCAAGACAGGCCAGGTTTTCGGGATTCGACTTAGTGTTGTTTTTGACAGATAGATATTGCTTGACCCGCGGATGTTGTATCCCGGCGGGTGTGGCTCGCGCTTCACTCATGCTTTATGCTCCAACGCGCTAGCTCAGCGCTGCGCGCAAACGTTTACTTAGCAGCCGTTCGCTGCCGAACCGCCTCATAGACCAGCAGTGCGGTCGCGGTGGCCACGTTCAGCGAGTTGACCTTTCCCACCATCGGGATTTGTACCTGCACATCGGCCTGATCCAGCCAGGTCGCGCTCAGCCCTTCTTTTTCAGTGCCGACCACAATCGCGATCGGGCCGCTGAGATCGGTGTCGGTGTAGAGCTGTGTGGCCTGTGGTGTGGCCGCGACGATCTGGATATTGTGCTGGCGCAACCATGCGATCGTCTGGCGATTGTCGGCGGCGGCGACCGGCACACTGAAGAGCGCGCCTTTGCTCGATCGCACGATGTTCGGGTTGCTCCAATCGGTGATCGGCTCGGCGGCGATCAGCGCGTCGACGCCGGCGGCATCGGCGGTGCGCAGAATTGCGCCAAGGTTGCCGGGCTTCTCCACGGCCTCCGCGACGATCACAAACGGATTCGGGCTGAGCTGCAGCGCCTGAAGGCTGGCATGGAGCGCCGGGAAGATCGCCAGCCAGCCGTCCGGCCCTTCACGGTAGGCGATCTTCTCAAAGATGCGCTCGCTAACCTCGATCAGCTCCGCGCCGCTCGCCTCGATCTGATCCAGCAACTGCTCGGCGTCGGGAGCGCGGAAAAACGCCGGGCAGAAGTAGAGCGCCACGGGCCTGGCTCCGCTTGCCAGCGCCAGCGAAAGCTCCTCGTAGCCCTCGACGCGCATCTGCCGGCTGCGGTCGCGCTCCTTGCGATCGCGCAGAGCCAGCACCTGTTTGACGCGCGGATTTTGCGCACTGGTAATAATCATCGAATCAGTAACTCTTCGCTACACGCCGTCGGTCTTGGAGGCCGACCAGCGTGCAAACACGGCAGTCGAAAGATAGCGACCGCCGGACTGCTCAACTGTGACCATTTCGCCGCCGACCATCTCGCCGCCGTAGCCCTGCAGCATATCGTCCAGCGCGTAGTAGATGCCCAGCGCCGATATTTTGATGGCGTAGGCCGTCAGCACCACGAAGAGCGGCGACGGACTCAGCAGCTTGCGACACTCGCCCAGCAGCTCCGGCAGCGACTCTTCAAGCCGCCAGATCTCGCCTTTGGGGCCGCGTCCGAACGGGGGCGGATCGACCACGATGCCGTCATACTGCGCGCCGCGCCGCACTTCGCGCCGCACAAACTTCAGCGCATCGTCGAGAATCCAGCGAATCGGTGCGGCGTCCAGCTTCGACAGTGACTGATTCTCGCGTGCCCAGGCGATGCCTTTTTTGGAAGCATCGACATGCGTGACGCTGGCCCCGGCGTGCGCGGCGATCAACGAGGCCAGGCCGGTATAGCCGAAAAGATTCAGTACTTTGACCGGGCGCTGCTCAGCCTGGATCAGGGTATGCATCCAGTCCCAATGATTGGCCTGCTCGGGAAACACGCCAAGATGGCGAAACGGCGTCGGCTGGACCCAGAAGTTGATGCCTTTGTAGCGCATAATCCAGCGCTCATCGATCGGCTTATGAAAAAACCAGCGCCCGCCGTCGGCGTCAGCATCTGTGCGAAACGCGGCCTCGGCCTTGTCCCACTCGCGGCGCGGTAAGTTGGGCTGCCAGATCGCCTGCGGCTCAGGGCGCACAAAATGATACGGGCCGAAGCGCTCAAGCTTCTTGCCTGCACCGCTATCGCGCAGCTCGTAATCGGTCCAGTCAGGCGATGACAATAAAACGAACTCCGGTTGTCGATTGTGTCTCATTAACTCTCGTACCTATGTACACGGAGTGCAGATCCCAAACCTAAGGATGGCGCTCCCAGCAAATATCTTTGAAAAGCATCTCCGCGTATTGTGCGGAATTTTGCGCGGGTGTGCAAGTCGTGCCGGTGATTGGCGCTCGATCAGCTGACGAGGCGAGTCGATTTAAGTGTATTTGATCGCCTGCGTTTGCTTTACATACTATATGTGGTATAATCTCGCCTTGTACGCGGGGGGCTAACGCCCCTCGTTGTTACGCCAGTTTCGCCGCCCGGTTGCGGGCGAGTGCAGGAATAGGGAGTTTAGGCCCGGGCCTACCGGAGACCAACGCCCTGTTCCTATCGCATTGTCTAAAGCTCTAGCATCGATTGTAGCAGGAGGAACGCTACACAATGGCACGCGCAAAGTTTGAGCGAACCAAGCCGCATTTGAACGTGGGCACCATCGGACACGTGGACCACGGCAAGACCACGCTCACGGCGGCGATCACCAAGACGCTGTCGCTGAAGGGCGGCGCGCAGTTCCTGGATTATGCCGACATCGACAACGCGCCCGAAGAGCGCGCGCGCGGCATTACGATTGCCATCCGCCACGTTGAGTACGAGACCGCCAATCGCCACTATGCCCACGTGGACTGCCCCGGTCACGCCGACTATATCAAGAACATGATCACCGGCGCGGCCCAGATGGACGGCGCGATCCTCGTGGTCTCGGCCCCCGACGGCCCGATGCCCCAGACCCGCGAGCACATCCTGCTCGCCCGCCAGGTCGAAGTGCCGGCTATGGTCGTCTTCCTGAACAAGGTCGACATGATGGACGACGAGGAGTTGTTGGAGCTGGTCGAGCTGGAGCTGCGCGAGCTGCTCAGCCGCTACGGCTTCCCCGGCGACGAGATCCCGATCGTCCGTGGCTCGGCCTTGGCCGCGCTGGAAAGCAAGAACACCGACCAGAGCGCGCCGGAGTATCAGCCGATCCTGGAGCTGATGAACGCGGTCGACAGCTACATCCCGACGCCCGAGCGCGACGTGGACAAGCCGTTCCTGATGCCGGTGGAAGACGTCTTCGGCATCAAGGGCCGTGGTACCGTGGTGACGGGCCGCATCGAGCGTGGCCGCATCAAGGTCGGTGAAACGGTCGAGATCATCGGCATGAGCGAAGGCGCGCCGCGCAACACGGTGGTGACCGGCGTCGAAATGTTCAAGAAGCTGCTGGATGAAGGCGTGGCGGGCGACAACGTCGGCGCGCTGATTCGCGGCGTGGAGCGCGACGAGGTGCAGCGTGGCCAGGTGTTGGCCAAGCCGGGCTCGATCAAGCCGCACAAGAAGGTCAAGGCCGAGGTGTACGTGCTGAAGAAGGAAGAGGGCGGACGCCACACGCCGTTCTTCCCGGGCTACCGCCCGCAGTTCTACATCCGCACGACGGACGTGACGGGCTCGATCACGCTGCCGGAAGGCATGGAGATGGTGATGCCGGGCGACAACGTGCAGATGGGCATCGAGCTGATCGTGCCGGTGGCGATCGAAGAAGGCCTGCGCTTCGCGATCCGCGAAGGCGGTCGCACCGTCGGCGCTGGTGTCGTCACCAAGATCGAAGAGTAATATGCGAAAGGGCACAGGGGAGCGAAACCCAACGGTTTACGCTCCCCTCCCTTTGAGGTAACACATGGCAAAGCAAAAAGTTCGCATTCGGCTCAAGGCTTTCGATCACAAGATTTTGGATCAATCGGCTCGCCAAATTGTGGAAGCTGCGGAGCGGACCGGCGCGCTGGTTGCAGGCCCCGTGCCGCTGCCGACCAAGATCGAAAAGTACAGCGTGATCCGATCGCCGTTCATCGACAAGAATTCGCAAGAGCAGTTCGAGATTCGGACGCACAAGCGGCTGATTGATGTGTTGGACCCTAGCCAGCAGACGATTAACGCTCTGATGAAGCTTAATCTGCCTGCCGGTGTGGACATCGAAATCAAGTTGTAAGAGCCAAGAACTGAGAGCCGCTATGCGGCCCTTTGAGTGAACATAGAACCAAACAATCAAACAAAGTTTGTGCGTATTTGACATAGTAGTATGTGGTTCTTGGTTCTTAGTTCTCGGTTCTCTAAATAAAATAGCATAGCCAATGCGGCAGGTAAAACGCCATAAGTCCGTACGCTATGGAGGTGCAGTGTGGCAATTCATGGATTGCTGGGACGTAAGCTGGGCATGACGACGGTCTTCAACGAGCGCGGTGAGGCTATTCCTGTCACCGTGATCGAGGCTGGCCCGAATCATGTGCTGAATGTGCGGACCAAGGACCGCGATGGATACGAGGCCGTTCAGCTCGGCTTCAGCAACAAGAATCCGAAGCGAATCACCAAGCCGGTGCTCGGCCAGATGAAGGGCGCGGGCGTTGCGGTGCGCTACATCCGCGAGATGTCGACCGACAACATCGACGAGCACAACGTGGGCGATACCGTCGACGTGGATCTTTTCAACGCCGACGACCTTGTCGATGTCACTGGCTGGTCGAAGGGCCGCGGCTTCGCGGGCGTGGTCAAGCGCTACGGCTTTCGTGGCGGTCCGCGCACGCACGGTCAG
>JAFAYS010000685.1 GCA_019240175.1 Chloroflexota bacterium
GCTGAGCCGCGCGCTGGAACATTCCGAGGTCGAGCGCTATCCGTACCTGTGCGCAAATCTGTGGTATGGCAGCGGTGTGCTCACGCGTATGCACGGTGATCTGCCGCAGGCCAGCGTGTATCTCAACGAAAGCTTGCAGCTCTGGAAAGGGCTCAACGATCATTATCATATTGGCCTGACGCTGAATAGCCTGGGTGTCGTCCTGTTCAATCAGAGCGAGTATGCCCGCGCCGGGGAATTGTTCGCGGAAAATCTGCTGCTTTACGAGGAGCTTGGTGAGGCCAATCGCGTGGCGATTGCGCTCAATAATCTCGGCAATGTTGCTTTCAAGCAGGGCGATTTGGAGCGCGCGGCGATGTACTATCACCAGGCGCTCCAACTGATGGAGGGCGACCAATCCCATAGGCGCACGGTCGCGCTGCTCAAGCTGAATCTTGGCGAGATCGCACGCCTGCGCAAGGAGTATGCGCAATCGGCAACATTGCTGCATGAATGTGTGGTCATTAATCTCGAGCTTAATGACACCGAAAATATTCTGTTTTGTCTCAATAATCTTGTCGAAATTGCGATCGATCAAGGTCAGCACGCGCTCGCGGCACAAGTGCTCGGCGCTGCCGAGGCGCTCTACGAGCAAAGCGGCGCGGCACGCTCGCCCGTCGAGGCCGAAGATTATGATCGACAGGTTGCGGCGGTACATGCTCGGCTTGCCGTCGATAGGTTTGAGCTCGCCTGGTCGCAGGGCCGCGCGGCGATCCTTGAAGAGCTGATTACCGAGGCTATTCATTCCATCCTGGACGCGTAGTAAGGAGCTCGATCATGTCCAACGCCTAGCCAGCGCATCGTTCGTTACGGACATCCAACGTTTCAGCAGTGTTTTAGCAAGGAGACTCCCCATGTCCACTATTCTTGTCGAGATCTTCAACCTGGGTTTTGAGACAGTGACCATTGTTAAAACCAGCACCGGCAGCACGATTGCGACGATCGGTGAGGGCGATCCGAGTAAAACATTCAGTCTCCTCAACACTTCAAACAGTGTGCAGATCAGCGCAGCCTCACCACAGGCTGCAACCGTGTCGCTTGAAGGCAGCGAGGATAACACGTCCGTCTCGGTTCAGGGTGTGGGCGTCGAAAGCGCGCTGTACGCCGACGATCCCGTGACGATTTCCCTGAGCACGGCGACAATTCTGACGCTGCAATCGGCGGCTGCGAGTGTGGATGGTTTGGAGGGCGTGAAGTGCGGCGAGGTGATCATTCTTCCCGAGCCGTCCTAGTTGGCGTTGTGCATGCCCTCATCCCCTGGCCCCTTTCCCCGAACCTCCGCCGGCTTCGGCGTCCGTTGCGACAGGAGAAGGGGGAAAGCTGGCCCTCATCCCCTGGCACTCACGTGCCTTCCCCTTCTCCTGTCGTAACGGGAGAAGGGGAAATGTCGTACTGCTTTGTTCGTTTGTGCGCCCAGAGGGCACCCGGTTCCTTTGTTCTCGTGAAACTGTTTGCTACGTGCCGATCACGAGGCCGCCGTCGACGCTCAGCACGTTACCGTTGATAAACGAGGCCTCGCTCGACGCCAGAAACAGGTAGGCGTTGGCCACGTCCTGCGGCTCGCCGGCGCGTCCAACCGGCGTATGATCGATCATGCCGGCGAAGACGCGCTCGGGCATGTCCTGCGTCATCTCGGTCACGATAAAGCCCGGCGCGATCGCGTTAACGGTAATGCCGCGCTTGCCTAGCTCACGCGCCCAGGTTTTGGTCATGCCGATCACGCCGGCTTTGGAGGCCACGTAGTTGGTCTGGCCGAAGTTGCCATACAGTCCCACCACCGACGCCGCGTTGACGATGCGTCCGTAGCTCTGGCGAATCATGGCCGGCACGACGGCCTGTGTGCAGTTGAAGACGCCCTTCAGATTGACCGCGATCACCTGATCGAACTCGCTCTCGCCCATCTGTCCAACCACTTCGCCGTCTTTGACTTTGACCAGCTGCGCGTCGCGGGTGATGCCGGCGTTGTTGATCAGAATATCGATGCGGTCCCAACGCTCCAGCGTAGCCGCGACTGCCGCTGCGACATCTTCTTGCGCTGCGACGTTGACTTTGCAGAACAGCGCCTCACCCGCGCCGCTCTGGATCTCCTCGACCACGCGCTGACCGGCGGCTTCGTTGTAGTCCCACACGGCGATCTTCGCGCCGGCTCGGGCAAACGTGAGTGCCGTCGCATAGCCGATGCCGTTTGCGCCGCCCGTGATGACGGCGACTCGATCGTGTAGCTCAAAGCTCATACTTTCTACGCTCCTTCGCGCTGGCAAACATTATGCACCAAGCGTAGCGTAGTGTGAAGCAGTTACAACCGAGTTCACACCGAGTTACAACCCAGGCTGCGCGTTCTGCCAGGCATCGCGCCGCTGTTCCAGACGATGCAGGTGTATGCGGATCTGAGGGTGTAGTCTTCAGTTCATACTGGATTGCTCAATAATCTATAATAGATTCTAGGAAATGCATAAATGAACAAGTTGCAATATCACTG
>JAFAYS010000694.1 GCA_019240175.1 Chloroflexota bacterium
AGCGCGCCCGAGCCCCAGGATCTGAAGGCTCGGGCGCGGCTCTATCTCGCACCCATTCGCCGATCAAGCGCCAGCCCTCCTCACACCTGATCAAGCTGCCAACCCAAAACATCGCTTGATTACCCGCATCCTCAATATTTCTACTTAAGTCTTAAGCTAAACCCTTGATCATGACGTTACGTCACGGTGTAACCTTACATATCAGGGATCGCTTCAAGCATTACAAACCTGGAAGCATTGCACCCTTAAAGATCGGCAAAGGAGCAGCTACTTATGCAAGTTGATAAGACTGAGATTGTAAAAGATTACCGACCCATGGCAGAGTTGGTGCCGGTGCATTGGCAAAATGGCGCGATCGAAGTGACTGACGGCGCGCGGATTCACTACACGCGGACCGGCGGCGCTAAGCCCGTGGTGCTTTTGCTGCATGGCCTGCAGGGCAACGGCCTGATGTGGCTGCGAACCGCGCGGGCGCTGGCAGCGACCTATGACGTCATCATGCCGGACTTTCGTGGTCATGGTCAGTCCAGCCGAGTCACGACAAACTGGTCAGCGCAGATGCTCGTGGAAGATATGATCGAGCTGATCCATACGCTTGGCCTGGACCAACCATACGTGGTCGGTCACTCGCTCGGCGCAGATATCGCCGGGCGTGTGGCGGCGGTCGTCCCAGTCCGCGCGGTTGTGCTCGTCGATCCTGCGCTGCGCAACGTCGCTGCGGCGCTGGCGATCGATCCTGATAATCCGCCGCCCTGGATGCTGGCATTCATGGAGATGTTGCAGGCATTGAAAGAGCAGACGCATGAGCAGCGGCTTCAAACCGGGCTGCGGCTGATCCCACCGGGAGCACCTGTGTGGGACGAGGAAGATTATGTAAGCTTTGTCGAAGCCGAGGCCCAGTTCGACCTAAAGCTTCATCGCTATACGTCTAGCATGGACTATCTATGCGAAATGCCGGAGGTCATCGCGCATATCACTTGTCCGCTGCTGTTACTCACGGCTCATCCAGGGATGCCGGGGTTGGATATCGATGAGCTTGTCGCGGTATGGCAACAACATTGGCAAAACGGCCAGCACATCCATTTTCCAGACAGCGGCCACTTCATCGCGGCTGAACAATTCGACCGCTTTATCGACGTCCTGACGCGCTTCCTAAGCGAGCACTGAGCCGCAAAAACCACACGAATCGTAGCAATCTTAGTACACTTTTATGTCAACTGTACTTCAGAAGTACACCTTGAGTAATGGAGGGAAGTCTAGCTATTGTAGGATATGTCGACAAAAAACCGATGCGCTGCCGCCATCTATACAGCAGACACGTCGGGTTAAAAGCAAAAGATCGCTCTGAGTAGAGCGATCTTTTTATGTAAAGTGTACTTCAGAAGTACAAAAAGCTAAAGGGCAGACTCTCGCAGCTGCTCGACAATCTCTTCCAGCTCCGGAAAATGCTGCTGCGCAATATAGTCAAGCAGCACCGCGCGCTCAGGCTCCCGCAGCTCGGGCAGCGCCTCTTGTAGCTGATTAATCATCGCACGTAAGGTCTGGGTTGCTCGCTCTAATGCACGTTCGCTCTGGCGCGCCACACGATTCTGCTCGATCGTCGCTGCCGAGCGGCGGCTGCGCGGGACACTGGCTGAGGAAACGCGCTGCTCTGATCGGCGCGCAGCTACAGCCTCGTCGGGCTCATCGTCATCCGCCGTGCTATCACGCTTCGCAGGTGCCGGGCGCTGAGCGACGGCAGCTGTCGCCGCAACGTCGCGCACAATTCCGCGCACCGACTCCTTATCAAGATCACCTCTGATCACGCTCTCGATCAATGGGCGGCGCTGCTCAGGCGTCGGAATCTGGCTGATCAACAAGGCTGCGGTAAACGTTTCTGGATGCTCGTCCACCATGCGCTGCACATCCTCAGGCGCACGCAGCAGATCCAGACGACCCTGCACATAGCCTTTACTTTTGCCAATCTGCGCGGCCAGCGAGCGCATTGAGTAGCCGCCCTCGTCGATCGCCACACGAAACGCGCGCGCTTCTTCCAACGGCTCAAGATCGCTGCGCTGGAGATTTTCCGTCAGCCCAATCTCGCGCATCTGCTGGTCGCTGTACTCGGCGACGTCGCACGGGATCGACTTGATGCCGGCGACGTGTGCCGCACGCAGCCGCCGCTCGCCATAGACGAGCTGAAAAAACTGCGGCTGGGCCGGATCGCGTCGCACCCGCAGCCGGCTAGTAAACCCGTGCGTGCGCATCGATTCCGCCAACTCGTCGATATCCTTGAACTTCATGCGCGCTTGAAAAGGATTCGTGCGAATACGATCGATCGGAATATCCTGCGGCGCACTCGTCGCGCGCTCCGTCACCGGGCCGAAGACCGCATCAAAATCATCATCCGTCGCGACGACCGGCGTTGCGTCACGATCGAAAAAGCGGCGCTTATTCCCCGAGCTCATGCAGCACCTCCTCGGCCAGCGCCCGGTACGCCGTCGCGCCCGGCCCCTTGGGCTCGTAGGTCAAAATACTCTGGTGCGAGGCCAGGCTTTCGCGGATACGCACCGAGTTTTTGATCTGGGTGCTAAAAAGACGAGCTTGATCGCCAAAATCACTTTGCAGCACATCCATCACTTCGCGGTGGAAATTCGTCTGCGCCTGGACGCGTGTCAGGAGCACGCCCGCGATGCGCAGATCAGGATTGAGCCCAGGGCGGCGCATACGGTGGATGTTGGCCAGCGTCAGCGCCAATGATTCCAGACTGACCGAGTCGGCCTCCATTGGTAAGATCACTTGATCCGCCGCGACCAGGGCCGCCCGTACCAGGTGATTGTTAGCGGGCGGTGTGTCGATCAAGATCACATCGTAGCGCCGCACGACAGGTGCCAGTAGCGACTTAAGCACCAGCTCGCGCTGGGTAGCGTGCAAAAGTTCGTCTTCCATCGTGCTAAGGCGAATGCTGGCCGGAACCAGATCCGCTCCGATATTCGTGCGCACAATCGCCTGCTCGAGCGTGGGCTCATAGTCGGTAATGTAGCGGTGAATAACGGTGTACAGATTCTCGTCGCTGCTTTTTGGCCGCACGCCCAGCGCAAAAGTCAGGCTACACTGGTGATCGGTGTCGATCATCAAGACGCGCAGACCGCGCTCGGTGAGCGCTGCCGCGAGGTTGAGCGTCGTAGTACTTTTAGCGACGCCGCCTTTGACGAGCGCGATGGCTACAATCTTGCCCATAGGATCTCCTTCGCGTCGAGGACCTACGGTGAGCCGTGGCCGTCCTTCACGCAAAAATCGTTCAACTTCTGCTGGCGTAACGAGATTGTCGGTGGTGATCAGCCGGCCATCGTAGGCGGCGCGGCGCAGACGATCGTACTTGACCCCAAAGCGTAGCGCGGCGTCCTTGATCGAAAGGAGTTCATCTTCCATGCGGGTCTCCACTGAGGTTCTACGCGCAGTATAGCATAGATTTCCCAACCCGTGAAATTTTCACTCGATGTGAAATTTTCACATTCACAAGATGTTACTCGCGCCATGTGGTTGAATAGAAGCAGGAGATGAATCAGAAGGTTGTATTTACATAATAATTACGGATAATATGATTGATCTTGGTGTGAGGAGAGCAATAGAGTGCATGGATGCTCAGGTTTATATAGTGCTGTG
>JAFAYS010000744.1 GCA_019240175.1 Chloroflexota bacterium
GAACGCGAATCCCGTGCTGGTCAAGGAGCTGCGTGGTCGCATGCGCGGTGCGCGGGCGTTTATTATTCTGACGGTGTTTTTGCTGATTCTGGCGGTGCCTACGCTGCTGATCTATCTGTCGGTGGCTGAGAGCGTGCGCTTCGATCCGTTCAGCGCCGGCCAGACCATCGGCAAAAGCCTGTTCATCGGCGTGGTGACGATCGCGCTGATCCAGATCATGATCGTCGTGCCGGGCCAGGCAGCCAGCGCTATCACCTCCGAGAAGGAGAGCGAAACCTACGATCTGCTGATCTCGACGCTGCTGCCGCCATGGAAGATCATTCTTGGTAAGCTGGCGGCGGCGTTGGCCTATGCGCTGATGCTGATCGTGGCCGTGATTCCCTTCATGGCGGTCTCGTTTCTCTTTGGCGGCGTGACGATTCAAGAGTTTCTGCTGGCGCTGCTGGGCCTGTTCGTCACAGTCATGCTTTTCGGCTCGATCGGCATTCTATGGTCGGTGATTATGCGCCGCAGTCTGGCCGCGACGATCGTCACGCAGGCGACCAGCGTGGTGGTGCTGCTGGGCATTCCGTTTTTGATGGTCGTCTTCGCGATCTTGTTTTTATCGCGATCGCCGGAGCCGCTGTGGGCCAGCAGCCGCGTCTTCGTGTATCTGTGGACGATGTTTTTGTCGCTGCATCCGTTTATGGCGCTCGGTGCCAGCGAGCTTTTGTTGTCGGATGGTCAGACCGGGCTTTTCTTTCCGGCAGCCGAGAACACGATCTCGTTTCTGATCCCTTTCTCCAATCGCAACGGCGCGCTGCAAAACTTCATGCTGCCGCAGCCCTGGCTGATCTATACGATCCAGGCGGTGCTGCTGAGTGCGCTGCTGGTGTTCTTCAGTATCCGGCTGCTGCGTCCGCTCGACGATCGACCGCCCCGCCGACGTCGCCGCAAATAGCCTGCCGCCGATGTGTTAATCTATGGCACATCAAGATCAACCATGGAGGCTGTTGTGGAACAGGTGTATGTGTCGAGCCATCCGCTGGTTCAGCATAAATTGACGTTGCTGCGCCGCGTCGAGACCGAGCCCAAGAAGTTTCGCGAGCTAGTGCGCGAGATCACGCAATTCTTGATCTATGAGGCGACTGCCGATCTTCAGCTGACGGACAAGCCCGTCGAGACACCGCTGGCACCTTTCGCCGGCAAAGAGATCGGCGATCGCATCGGGCTGGTGCCGATTCTGCGCGCCGGACTGGGCATGGTCGAGCCGGTGCTGGAAATGATCCCAACGGTGCGGGTGTGGCATCTGGGCCTGTATCGCGACAGCAAAACGCTTGAGCCGATCGCCTACTACAACAAGCTGCCACCGCAGGCCGATGTCGATCTGTGCCTGATCCTCGATCCGATGCTGGCAACTGCCGGCTCGGCCTCGGCGGCGGTCGATGTGCTCAAAGAGTGGGGTGCTCAGCGCATCAAGTTTCTGGGGCTGATCGCCGCGCCTGAGGGCGTGAAGCGGCTGCGTGAGGCGCATCCCGACGTGCCGATCCACCTGGCCGCGCTTGACGAGCGCTTGAACGACCACGCCTACATCGTGCCCGGCCTCGGCGACGCGGGCGATCGGCAGTTCGGCACGGGCTAGATAAAATTAGGCGGGCCAGGAATCAAAAGGGACACGCGAGCGCCCTCTGGGCATGCGTGTCCCTACGTTTTTATTCTTGAAGATCCACTATTGCATCGTGAAGCCGCCGTCGACCATCAAGTTCTGCCCCGTGATAAAGCTTGATGCGTCCGAGCAGAGGAAGAGCACGGCATCGCCAATATCCTGCGGCGTGCCAATGCGACCTATCGGATAGACCGCAGCGGTTTGGGCTTCCCTTTCCGGCGACATGAAGGGGTCGGTCATCTCGGTCCGCACCGCGCCAGTGCTGATGGTATTGACGCGAATGCCCTGGCGGGCGTACTCAATGGCCGCCGCGATTGTCATCGAGACCACGCCGCCTTTGGTGGCCGCGTAAGCGGAGATATGGCTCATGCCGGCGACAGCTGAGACCGAGGCCATGTTGACGATCGAGCCGCGACCATGCTCAAGCATCGCCGGAATCTGGTATTTCATGCCGAGCCAGATGCCGGTCAGGTTCGTCGCGATGAGCTCGTTCCACTCAGTCAGCGTGTAGTCGGTCAGCGGCTTCATGATCAGCTGGCCTGCATTATTGAAGGCGCAGTCCAGGCGACCAAAGCGCTCCATAATCTGTCCAACCAGCGCCTCGACCTGCTCTTCTTGCGCGACATCGGTCTGAATGAACAGCGCTTTACCGCCTTCATTCCTGATCGATAGCACGGCCTGCTCGCCGCGATCGGCCCGTCGCGCCGCAATCACCACCGTCGCGCCTGCGCGGGCAAAGGCCTGCGCTGCTCCTAAACCGATGCCAGTCGCGCCGCCAGTGACCAGCGCGATTTTGCCGTCGAATGTACCAGCCATAGGGAAACCTGCTTTCGAATGCTAAGTAGTCGCGCCAGGAGCATGATGCTCTGACCGATATGAAGATTATTTCGTGGGAATGGCTGGATCATACTCAATTGACCGGCAGTCTGTACCCGCCGATCGAACTATTCACGCTTGCGCCGTTCGTCGGTACCAGCATGTTATACTATGTATAGTTAATCTATACGTCCTTATGCGTAATGCTTTTTCACCTTTTTAAGGAGTTCGTTCCTTCATGAATATATTTTCTCGGCGCAATCCAACAGTCAACGAAGACGCAGTGATGCGGGCGCTCAGCACAGTGCAGGAGCCCGAGCTTGGCGGCGATCTGGTTAGCCGCAAGATGATCAAGGATGTGAAGATCGACGGTGGCCGTGTGAGCATCGTCGTCGATCTGACCACGCCGGCCTGTCCGCTCAAGGACCAGATCGAGAACGAGGTTCGCGCGGCGGTGATGCAGGTCAACGGCGTGCAAGAGGTAGCCGTCGAGTTTACGGCGACCGTGCGGCAGCGGCCCGGCCTCTTCGACAAAGCTTCGGTGCCCGGCGTGGCGCATGTGCTGGCGGTCGCCTCGGGCAAGGGCGGCGTCGGCAAGAGCACCGTTGCGACCAACCTGGCGGTCGCGCTGATGCAGGAGGGCGCGCGGGTTGGCCTGCTCGACGCAGATGTGTACGGGCCGTCGGCACCGATTATGCTGGGCCTGAAAAACCAGCAGCCGATGGTGCAGAATAACAAAATGGTGCCGCTGGAAGCCCACGGCATCAAAACGATCTCGGTCGGCTTTATGGTGCCGGAGAACCAGCCGCTGATCTTCCGCGGCCCAATCATCTCGTCGATGCTGCGCCAGTTCTTGTACGAGGTCGACTGGGGCGAGCTTGATTATCTGGTGGTTGATCTGCCGCCCGGCACCGGCGATATCCAGCTGACGCTCTCGCAGGCGATCCCGCTTTCGGGCTCGGTGATCGTTACGACGCCGCAGGACGTGGCAATGGCCGACGTGACACGCGGCATCGAGATGTTCAAGAAGCTCAACGTGCCGATCCTGGGCCTGATCGAGAACATGAGCTACTTTTGCTGCCCCAACTGCGGCGAGCGCTCGGAGATCTTCTCGCACGGCAGCGCGGCCCGCGCCAGCGAAAAGTTCGGCGTGCCGTTCCTGGGCGAGATCCCGCTCAGTCTGGCGATCCGCGAGGGCGGCGACACCGGCAATCCGGCGGTGACCAGCAATCAGCCCGAAGCGTACGCCAGCGCGTTCCGTGATGTGGCGCGCAATCTGGCGGGCCGCATCAGCGTGGAAGCATTCGCTCAGGTCTAAAGCGATGAGGGCTTCGGCTCTCCTGGGAGAAACGGCGCAGGTATGAGTACAGTAATTCCTTTGAGCAGTATCGGCGTGGCAGAGCAGCCGGTCGAAACCTACATTCCAGCGCCGCAAGAGTTTTATCGGCAGGGCGGGCCTGCGCTCGATTCATTCAAACGTCGTATCAACTATCTGCGCATCTCGCTGACCGATCGCTGTAACTTCCGCTGCCTGTACTGTATGCCCGAGCATGGCGCGCACTTCGCGCCGCGCAGCGAGCTGCTCACCGACGATGAGCTGGTGCGCGTGGTGCGGGCGGCGGCCTCGGTCGGCTTCGAGAAGATTCGTCTGACTGGCGGCGAGCCAACATTGCGGCGTAACATTGTAGAGATTGTGCGTGGCATCGGCGCGACGCCCGGCATTCGCGAGATCTCGATGACGACCAACGCGCTGCGACTGGCCGAGATGGCAGGGCCGCTGCGCGAGGCTGGCCTGACGCGCGTCAATATTTCGATCGACTCGCTCAATCCTGAGAAGTTTCGCCAGATGACGCGCGGCGGCGATTTTGCCCGGGTCTGGGCCGGAATCGAGGCGGCGGAGCGTGTCGGCTTCAATCCGCTGAAGCTTAACGCCGTGGTTGTGCGCGGCCTCAACGACGACGAGGTTGCTGACATAGCGCGCCTGACCGTCGATCGGCCCTGGCAGCTGCGCTTTATCGAGATGATGCCATTGGCCGGCGTCGGCGACCTGGCTGAGCAGAGCGTGGTCCCGACCCGCGAGATCATCGCGCGGCTGGAGCAGGTCTACGGGCCGCTAGAGTACATCGGCTGGTTCGGCAGCGATCCGGCGCGGACCTACCGGCTGCCGGGAGCGCAGGGCACGCTCGGCTTTATCTCGTCGATCACCGAGCCGTTCTGCTCGACCTGCAACCGCATGCGGCTGACCGCCGACGGCAAGCTGCATCTGTGCCTGCTGCGCGACAACGAGCTGGATCTGCGGGCGGCGCTGCGCAACGGCGCATCCGACGAGGATCTATCGGCGCTGATCCGCCAGGCGGTCTGGCTGAAGCCCTGGGGCCACGGCCTGCCCGAAGGCGTCAAGCCCACGCTGCGTGGCATGTCGGAGCTCGGCGGCTAGCACTATACTGAGCATTCAGCCGGGTCGTTTCACACGCGTGAAACGACCCGGCTTTGTGTTTGCAAACCTCAAGGCCCAGTCTCCGGCCAACAAATTGGCTATGTCGATTAAGGCAGGAGAAGTCACTCTGCGTGCCAGACGATTCTTGCTACAATACATAGCGATGCGCCTTGTATCCCGCCCTGTGACTCATGTTGAAGCTAGACGTTAGCAGCGAGATGTGAATCAGCCGCCCGCCCGATTGATGTAACGCTCCCCAAAACAGTGGGTCGTGATGCAGACAGCATGTTTTTCTGACACGCATCCTGAGATCGCGAAAGGCTCGTCGCTCGGTTTTGTTAGCAAGCAGGAGTACTATAGTGTCCGCCGACTCTCCAT
>JAFAYS010000910.1 GCA_019240175.1 Chloroflexota bacterium
GCGCGCGTCGAACTCGTCAATACCATCGAGAAAGCCGCCCCAGCGCGTTTGCATCTTGCCCGGCGTCGAGCGATCGGGATTGTAAAATTCCTCGACATCCCAGCGGCTGGCAGGGATCTCGGTGATGGCATCGACGCCGTTGCGCAGCAGCTCCCAGAACGCGCGCAGGCTCTGAGCGCCGGGATAGCGGCAGCTCATGCCAATGATCGCGATTGGCTCGCCTGCCGCCTGGCCCGCTAGCTGTGTTTCGCCGTTGTTCGCGCTCGTGCTCACGATGTTTGTTCCTTTCGAGCGTTGATCACGAGCATCAGCTTGGTGATCGTCTGGGTTTCCAAAATATCTTTGGGACTGACAACAATGCCAGCGCGACCGATCTTGTCGGCGATCTGGGTCGCGGTGATCGAGTCGCCGCCCAGATCGAAGAAGCGATCCGAGCGCTCAAGCTCCCGCAGACCAAGCACATCTTTCCAGGTGCGCGTCAGCAGCTGTTCCAAGGCCGCATGAGCCAGCTCGCCGTTGGAAACCACGGGAGCCGCCGCAGCGACGGCTGGCGCTGTCGCAACGGTTGGCGCAGCTGCTGAGTGCGCGGTTGCCGCCGGCTGAATGCGCAGGCCATGCAGCGTCGCGACGACCTTGCCGGCTTCGTCGAGCAGCGTCACATCGGCGCTGAAGCCGCCATCCTGACTTTCTGCGCCGACAACCACATGCGACCACAGCCGGACCCGTCGCCGCTCGTACACCACCAGCCGACCGAGCGCGACCGGCAGGCTGGTGCCGCTCTCGCCGGGCCGCGCCGCCGCCACGCTTTGGATCGCCGCATCGAGCAGCACCGGATGAATGTTGTACAGCTGCGCATCGGTCTCTAGCGCGGCGGGCAGCCGCAGCTGGGCAAAGGCCTCGCCGTCGCGTCGCCAGATCACCTCCACCGCCTTGAAAGCCGGCCCGTAGTGCAGGCCGCGCGCTTGCATCGCCGCGTAGTGATCGGTGGCGCGGAGCTGCTCACCACAGCGCGCCAAAATCTCGGAGTGCAGGATCGGCGCGGGCGCGGCTGGTGGCGCATCGCAGCGCAGCACACCATTGGCGTGCATGGCCCAGTCGCTGCCGCTGGATCGTAAGCTCTCGATGCTGAACAGCCAGGCATCGTCGGTATTGCTCGCCAGCGTAATCCGCACAGTTCGCGCCGCCTGATCATTGAAGAGCAGCAGCTCATGCAGCTGCACATCTTCGACGCGACAGGGCCGGCCCTTGCTGGCGGACAATCCAGCGGCCAGCACCATTTCCAGGTAGGCCGAGGCCGGCAGCGCCTGCAGCCCGCCAATCTTGTGATCCGCCAGGTAGGGCAGCGAACGTGTATCGAGCTGTAGCGTAAGCTGAAGATCGGGACTACTGGTGGTTATCATGCAATACCTCGTGTATCGTCAGGGAAGTCGGATTCCCAGCAATGGATGAAACGGTTGATCGTCGTGGTCGGGCGCTGCCGGCTCAGCATCGTCGCGCACAACACGCGGTGCCGCCTCAAACCAGTGACGCTCTTTTTCAAACGGATAGGCGGGCAGCATCACACGACGCGCAGCGGCTCCAGCGTAGATGCGCGGCCAATCGATCGGCGCGCCTGCAACATAGCTTTCGGCCAGCGTGACCAGATCCGCGTAGCTTTCTCGGCTGAGATTGCCGACCGGATCAGCCAGGCCATCCTGCGCCTCAAGGCTCACGAGATCGCTGTAGAAGATGCCCATGGTTTGCAGCTTGTGCTTGTCAAGGCCGGTCAGGATCGCCTGTAGCTTGTCGATCAGATCGATGCGGCTGGTGGCGATGATCGCCAGCCGGTGCCGCAGATGCGCGCGACCCACCGCCGCCGTGAAACACATATCGGTCAGCCGCTGCTCGGGCTCGGCGATCAGATGGGCGTAGTAGCGACGAACCAGCGCGTCAAGCGCGGCCTCGCTCATGGCCGAAAGCGGCAGCAGAAAATATTCGGCGCTGTCGACTTCGGCGATCGCCCGTGGCGCTTCTTCCAAGGCAATATGCGCATTGACGCCGCCCAGCCCGAAGGCGCTCACGCCCGCGCGACGCGGACCATTGGCAGTCCACGCCACGGCAGTTGTGTTGACTTTGAACGGCGTCTGCGCAAAATCAATATGTGGATTGGCGTTCTCGAAGTGCAGCGTCGGCGGGATGATGCCGTGATACATCGCCAGCACGACCTTGATCAGCCCGGCCAGCCCGGCCACCGGCTCAAGATGCCCAATATTGGTTTTTACCGAGCCCAGATAGCAGGGCGTCGCCTCCGCCGCTCGGGCCGGAAACACCGCCGACAAACCATTGATCTCGATCGGATCGCCGAGCGCCGTGCCGGTACCATGCGCCTCGATGTAGCCAACCGTGGCGCGATCCCAGCCAGCCTGCGTGTGCGCCCGACGAATCGCCTCGGCCTGATGCGTGGCATGCGGCGCGGTGAGGCCGTTGGTGCGGCCATTATGATTCACCGCCGAGCCCTTGACGACCGCGTAGATCGTGTCGCCGTCGGCCAGCGCCCGATCCAAGGGCTTGATCAGGATCGTCGCGACGCCCTCGCCGGAAACAAAGCCATCGGCGCGCTGATCGAAGGTTTTGCAGCGACCGTCGGCAGCGTAGGCGCGCATCTGGCTCAGGCTGAGGTAGTGCTCAGGGTTGAGCAGCAGATTCACGCCGCCCACCAGCGCGGCCTCGCACTCGCCGTTCTGGATGCTGCGGCAGGCCGTGTGCAGCGCCGTCAGCGACGACGAGCAGAGCGTATCGATCACCACCGACGGGCCGTTCAGGTTGAGGAAGAACGAGGCGCGGTTGGCCAGGATCGAATGGTTATTGCCCAGCGCCGTGTAGTGGCTGCTCGCCTGCTGCGGCTGCGCGCGGCTGAGCACTTGCAAATAATGGTTGTACGAGCAGCCGACGAACACGCCGGTGTTGCTGCCCGCCAGCGCCTCGCCCGCGTAGCCGGCGTGCTCAAGCGCGTGCCAGGCCGACTCCAGGAACAGCCGCTGCTGCGGGTCCATCAGCGCCGCCTCTTTGGGCGAGATGTTGAAAAAGCGCGCGTCGAAGCGATCGATGTCGCGCAGGTAGCCGCCCCAGCGTGAGTAGGTCTTGCCGTCGGCGCCGGGCTGCGCATCGAAGTATTCGTGCCAATCCCAACGATCCGGCGGAATCTCGCTCACCGCGTCGACGCCGTCGTGCAGCAACTGCCAGAACGCTTGCAGATCGTGCGCGCCCGGGAAGCGGCAATCCATGCCGACGATCGCGATATCCTGGCGCCTGACGTCGATCATCGGCTGGCTGATCGGCGGCTGAGTCTGCGGCTGCGTGCTGGGCACTTCGATCGGGCTGGTGGGCGCAGGCGCTGGATGGTGGATCGCAAAAACGCGCTGGACCGCGTCGGCATGTCCCTGCCAGATATAATCTGCCAGCGCGCGGATCGATGGATACTCAAAGAAGAGCGTCGGGCTCAACTGAACATCAAGCTCGCGGCGCAGCGCCTGGGCGATCTCAACCGCCAGCAGTGAGTCCAGGCCGAGATCGTGGAAGCTGCGACTGGCCGGAATCTGCTCGGTGTCGAGCTTCAAAGAGCGAATCACCTGCGTGCGGATCAGCCCTTGCAGCCAGCGCCGGGGATTGGCCGAGTCTTCGGGCTCGCTCGTCACCACGGGCTGCGGCGCGACCGCAACCGTCGGCTGGCTGGACGATTGTGTCGCGGGCTGCTGGCTCGTCACCGCCGGCCTGCGCGCAACGATCACGGCCTGCTCGACCGGCAGCGCTCCATCCACGCTCTGCGGTCTGGTGATCGTGATCTCGCTAAAGCCCAATCGGCTCAGCGTCGCCTGCCAGCGCGCGGGATCGAGCAGCGGATAATCTGGCCGCAGCGCGGTGTCTTGCGCTTTCCACCAGCCATCCGTCAGGCCAAAAGTCAGATCCAGCCAGCGCTGCGGTCGCACCAGCTCAACCAGCACCAGCGTGCCGTCGGGCGCAAGCAGCTGGCTCAATCGCGTGAGCGTGGCCGCAATGTCGGCGGTGGCGTGAACAACGTTCGCTGCGACGATCGCACCGTAGCTCAGCGGCTGCTCACCTTGCGCGACCAGGTCATGCTCGATGTTGAGCAGCTTGTAGCGCAGACCGGCGTGCCCCTGGTACTTGCGCCGCGCTTTCTCTAGAAAGCTGTTGGAAAGATCCGAGAAGGTGTACTCGACATCGTGGCTCGCCAGCGCCGACAGGATATACGAGGTCGTGCCGCCAGTGCCTGCACCAACTTCCAGCACCCGCAGCGGTCGCTGCGCAGCCGCGATCTGCTCGATCACCGTCGCCGCAAGGTTGTTATACACATGCGCGAAGGGCGAGCTTGCATACATCGACTCCAGGTTGGTCTGCGAGCCAGCGGGAAAGAGCAAGCTCAGCGGATCGCGCCGACCGGTGAGCACATCGGCTAGCTCAGCACCACAGCGCCGCAGCAGCGCGATCTCGCTGGCCAGGCCTGGATATTTCAGAGCCAGCGCTGCCGCCGCCTCGTCGATACCGTCGACATCGGGCAAGCCGCGCAGATAGTAAGTATCGACCTCGACCACCAGCGATCCATCCTCGGCCAACATCGCCAGCAAGCGCGCGAAGAGCCGCCCATGCTGTGGCAGCACCTGAAGCTGCGCGGCCAGCTGCTCGGTCGTGAAACGGCTGTGCAGCAGCGGGTTGAAGCCCAGATGCCACAGTGCCCGCGCCACATAGCGGCCACACAGCTGATCCAGTTCGCCGGTCGCCTCAGCCATCTCGGACAATCGCTGCTCACCAGCCAGCCGATCGGCCTGCTGGGCCAGCGATGTGCTGTCCTGCCGCTCGACGTTCCGCTTTTGATCTTTGTAGAAGGCAACCTGCGGCAGGCCCGATCGCAGCGCCGCCTCAAGGCCGGCAACTGCCTCGGCGTTGGTCAGCGGATAGATTCCACGGGCGCGCAGCGCTTCGAGATAGCGCGGCGTCGCGACCACGCCGGTCTCGCCCCACAGCCCCCAATTGATACTCAGCGCCGGCACGCCCGCGCGACGAAGCCAGTGCGCCAGGCTATCCTGGACCGCGTTAGCCGCCACGTGATTGCTCTGGCCAGGCGATGGGATCA
>JAFAYS010000965.1 GCA_019240175.1 Chloroflexota bacterium
AAAGGAGCGTTCTAAACCATATGCCGCGTGATTATCCTACCTATCCCGTGATCGGCGTGGGCGCTGTGATCTGGCGCGACGATCGCGTGCTGCTGATCCAGCGTGGCAAGCCGCCACGTGAGCGCGAGTGGAGCCTGCCCGGCGGTCGGCAGGAGCTGGGCGAGACAGTTGCCGAGGCTGCTCGGCGCGAGGCCCGCGAAGAAACCGGCCTAGAGATTACCGTGCACGACGTGGTGGCGGTGGTCGATCTGATCGATCGCGATGCCGAGGGACGCGTGCAATTTCACTACACGCTGATCGACGTGCTGGCCGAGTGGCAGTCCGGCGAAGCGGTCGCCGCCGACGATGCCGCAGCGGTGGCGTGGGTCACGCTCGACGAGCTGCCGCGCTATAGCCTGTGGAGCGAGACCGAGCGGGTGATCCGGCTAGCCGCCGAGCGCAGAAAGGAAACCCACCATGCAGATTAATCAGCCCGAGCACTGGCCGACGACGGTCGAGGAAGCGCTTGAGGTCCAGCGGCAGCTGCGCGATCAGGTCGTGATCGAGAATCGGCTCGGCCCGATCGAGTATGTCGCAGGCGTCGACGTGGGCTTTGAAGAAGACGGCGCGGTGACGCGAGCGGCGATCGCGGTGCTGCGGCTGTCGGATCTCAAGCTCGTGGATCAGGGAATCGCCCGCCGCCCGACGACCTTTCCCTATATTCCGGGCTTTCTGTCGTTTCGCGAGATTCCGGCGGTGCTGGACGCGCTGGCCAAACTGAAGATCGAGCCCGGCATCTTGCTCTGCGACGGCCAGGGCTACGCGCATCCACGCCGGCTGGGCATCGCCGTCCACCTGGGGCTGCTCACCGACATCCCGTCGATCGGCGTCGCCAAATCGTGGCTGATCGGCAAGCATGATCCGCTGCCGGAAGAGCGCGGCGCGTGGCAGCCGCTCCACGACAAGGGCGAAGTGATCGGCGCGGTGCTGCGCACACGTGACAATACCAAGCCGCTCTACATCTCCAGCGGCCACCGCATCAGCCTGCCCACCGCGCTCGACTACGTGATGCGCTGCACACCCAAATACCGGTTGCCGGAAACAACACGCTGGGCGCACAAGCTGGCCTCTGGCAAAGACGAACAACCTAGCGCACTACAAGAAAACTGAAAGGTTGGGCTCTTGCAATTGCAAATACTATGCACTATACTAGGGCCGTGGTACTTGGCTAGGCCCCCGCGAATACCCAAATTGACGGTTTCCTGTTCCCCCAGAACTGGCCCTCACCACCATCGCAGGTCTATCTTAGTCGTCCACACGGGTTTTTCTTTAACTCAGGAGGAGCTCACGTGAGCTTCGAAGACAAGACACTGACGTGCCGGGATTGTGGCACGGAGTTCACCTTCACCGCAGGCGAACAAGAATTCTACGCACAGAAGGGCTTCGACAACGCACCAACCCGCTGCCAGAACTGCCGGCGCGCGCGCAAATCGCAGCGCAGCGAGGGCGGCGGCTACGGGAGCGATCGATCCTATGGCGGCGGCGGCGGAGGTGGCTACAGCAGCTACGGTAATGGTGGCGGTGGTTACGGCGGTGGTGGCGGCGGTTATGCACAGCGTGAGCGGGTTCAGCACGAGACCACCTGCTCGCAGTGCGGGCGAACAACAACAGTTCCTTTTGTGCCTCGCGGCGATCGCCCGGTGTACTGCAACGACTGCTTCTCACAGCAGCGCGGCGGCAGCTCCCGCAGCGGCGGTGGCTACAACCGGGGCGGCGGTGGCGGTGGCGGCGGCTATAACCGCTACTAACTAGCAGACTTTGGATGCACAGCACCGGCTGGGATCAAACGATCCCAGCCGGTGCGCTTGTTTCCCCTCCTGGCATATGCTACCATTCCGCGCATGACTGAGTCGGCGATCGAGCGAGCGCGAGCTGCCTTAAATACTGCGAGCCGGATTGTCGCGCTGACCGGCGCGGGCATCAGCACGCCGTCGGGCATTCCCGATTTTCGCTCGCCGATGTCGGGCATGTGGAACGCCGAAGATCCGACGGTGGTCGCCTCGCTGCGCAGCTTCAAGCGCGACCCGCAGCCGTTCTACCGCTGGATCGCGCCGCACATCACCACGATCCTGGAGGCCGAGCCAAATCCGGCGCATCAGGCGCTGGCCGAGCTTGAGCGACGCGGCAAGCTGCGAGCGATCGTTACACAGAACATCGACGGGCTGCACCAGAAGGCCGGCTCGCAAACTGTGTATGAGCTGCACGGCCATCTGCGCACGGCGACGTGTATTGAGTGCGGGCAAGCCTGGCCCACCGCCGATCACCTCGCGACGGCGCAGGAAGGGCTGGTGCCGCGCTGCACATGCGGCGGCA
>JAFAYS010001143.1 GCA_019240175.1 Chloroflexota bacterium
GCCTGGACACGATCCAGCGTTTCTTGAAACAGTTGAACGTCCGGCTGTTTGGTCGTCGCCGCGACAAACGACTGGATCGCGCCGGTCGTGTCGCCGTGGTTGAGAAGCATCGTTCCGAGGGCAAAATCGGGATAGCCGCTGGCCGGATCGATCTGCTGAGCGCGGCTGTACCAGGTACGGGCCGCGACGGTATCGGTGCCGCGCAGCATGTCGCCAGCCGCCAATAGTGGCCAGATACTGCCTGGAGCCAGGCTGGCCGCGCGATCATAGGCTTGCACGGCTTCCGGCTGCGCGCCGAGATCACGGAGCCCATCGCCGATGCGAAAGGCCGTTGAGTAGTCGGTCGCCAGCGGCAGCGCCTCGCTGTAGAGCGCGATCGCGCCCTGCCTGTCGCCGTTGATCTGCGCTCGTCGCGCGCCTGCCAGCCGGCCCCAGATATCGTCTTGCTGCGCCAGCACCTCGTAGCGGCCCAGCGCCAGGCCTTGCTGATCCGTGCGCAGCAGTAGATCGGTGTGGCGCAGCGCCAGCGCGCGATCGTCGGGCGTGACGCGCAGCAGCACATCCAGATACGCGGCTGCCTCGTCC
The DNA here is from genome assembly GCA_019240175.1 of Chloroflexota bacterium. Classification (GTDB taxonomy): domain Bacteria; phylum Chloroflexota; class Chloroflexia; order Chloroflexales; family Kallotenuaceae; genus LB3-1. Next base: position 586 of record JAFAYS010001143.1, read on the forward strand.
AGGCGCTCGGTCTGTTCCAAGGCGTCCGCGGCGGCTCGCCAGCGGCGCACAGCCGATGAGGTCTGCGCCACCTGTCGCATGTCGGGATTGGCCACGCCGGTCTGAATCTGCCGCCGAGTCCAGGTCAGTTGCGCCAGCGGATTCTCGGGGCTGCGCTCGGCTGCCGTCCGGTAGAGCGCATCGGCGGCGGCTTGCCGGCCCTGCGCTTCGGTGAGCGTGGCCTGCTCGAACGCGGCGCGGCCACTCGACTCTACAGTTGCGATCGCCTCGGTCAGCGCGATCGCCTCGGCAGCCGGCAGCGTCAGCGCGTAATCGATCGCGCGATCCAGCGCCGCGCCCGCCTGCCAGCGAAGAAGCGCCGCCTGATGATCGCCCGCTTGCCAGTGTGTCAGCCCGTCAATCCAGGCCGCGTGTCGCGCAAAGGCCTCAGCCACCGCTTGATCTTGCTGCCCGTCGATCGTCACGTTCGCGCCACTGGTCTGGATCGCCAGCGTGAGATCGGTGCGCGCGCTGAAGGAGATCGTCGTCTGGTGCGTGGGCGTGGCGGCAGTGATTTTGATCGGCGAGGCGATCGTTCCGGGCTGCTTCTCGATCGTCAGCGCGCCGGGCGTGAGCGCTGGCAGCCGGTAGCTCAGCCGCACCACGCGCTCAGCGCCAGGCTGCACGCGTAGGTAGCCGCCAAAGATCGTACGACCGTGCTGCTGATCCACGCCCAGCGATTCCTCTAGTCCTTCGGCGTCCAGCAGTTGGCTATTCTGCGGCACGTAGACGCGCAGATAGTTGGCGTAGCAGCCGGGCCGTCGCTCAAGTTGAAGCGTGGCCGGATCGGTGCATTGGCCATTGACGGCGTAGGCGGTCGGCGCTTCGGCCCAGGCCGAGTAGCGATTGGTGTAGGTCAGCGTCAGCGTGGCCGTCAGCGGCGTGCCATCGTCGGCCAGCGCAACCTGGTAGTCGGTCAGGCGATCGATGAAGGCATTGACCGCGCCATAGCCCACGTCGGCATCCACGATCCGCAGCGTGTTGTGCGTCGCCGGCGCGAGACTGCCGTCCCAGCGCTGGGCTTTGAGCGCTGCCGCCAGATCTGGCTGGTTGAGCGCGACGAGCACGTGGCCCTCGGCGATGCCGGTGTGCAGCGCGGCGGCGACCTGCGGCAGCGTCGCCAGATCCGTGGTGAGCAGATGCTGGAAGAGCGCCGGCAGCAGTTCGGCCAGCTGGCCTTTGTCGCGGTAGATCGAGCCGTCGTAGTAGCGTGACAAAATCGCCGCGACGATCTGATCCGCGCCGATCGTGGAGCCGTCGCCGAGCGTGAGCGGGCCGCTGGCCTGCAGGAGCGGCTCCAGCGCGTACGGATCGACCGCGATCACGCCGTCGACCGGCGGCTGTCCGTTGGCGGCCCAAAACTCTTGCAGCGTGCGCGCCGTCGTCGGGAAATCGGGCGACCAGTTGGCGTCGCGCAGATACCAGCCGCCGAGCCGCAGGTAGCGCGTGTAGGGAAACGGCGTCGCGGCGTTGGCGGTCGCGGTATAGGCTTCGCTCGGCTGGCAGCGCTCCAACGCCGGCTTGGCCTCGGTCACCTGCACCACGCAGACCAGCCCGATAAAGCCGCCGGTTGGCCGCAGCTCAAACGGATTCTGAAGCACGACCAGGTAGCGGCGGGAGCTTTCGAGGCCCAGCAGCCACGGCAGCTGCGGCGCGGATTGCTGCGCGCTGCTCAGCGCTTGCGTCGCGGTGGGAGCCAGACGGCCAAAGGTTTCGAGCTGCGCTTGATACGGCGCGAGGCGTGGGCTCTCCGCAACATGCGGCGCGATCGCTTGCCAGGCGTGCTGGGCGGCCTCAAGATCGGATTGGATTGTGGCGAGCGCGGCGGTGTGCTGGCTGAGCTGGCGTCCGGCTGCTGCCAGCCGCTCGGGTGTGGTCGTGGCGAGCAGTGCTGGCTCAAGCACGCGGCAGGCGGTCGATCCGGCGGCAGTGCCGTGCCTGGCCAGCAGGATCGCATCCGGCGCGACGCGTAGATCCGCTCCCAGCGTAGGCAGCCAGCCCAGGCGGCGCAGGATCGGCGCGAGCGGCTGGCTCAGCGTGGCGGCGCTTTCCCAGGCGGCGGCGGCAGATGCGAGATCGGCACAGCCAGCCCGCAGATCCCGGCGCGTAAGATCAGCCTGGACCTGCGAAGTGGCGGCGACCGCGCTCAGCACCCGGCTACGCAAAAGGTAGCCGGCCAGGCCCAGCGCGATTGCGCCGAGCATGAGTGTGCCGAGGATCACGCCGATCGTTTTGCCGCCGCGCATGGTGCTGCTACCTCGTCGCGCGGGCGCGCCAGTA
>JAFAYS010001159.1 GCA_019240175.1 Chloroflexota bacterium
GCTGACCGAATGGGAAGCGCACAGCGGGCCGCGCCGGGCCGGCGTGAGCTCGTTTGGCTTCGGCAGCACCAACGCGCATGTGGTTCTGGAAGAAGCGCCGCAGCGCGCGCCCTCCGATCCGGCCCAGCCGTGGCAGATCCTGACGCTTTCGGCGCGCTCCGTCACGGCACTGGATGCCGCAAACGCCAATCTGGTCGAGCACCTGCGCCGCAATCCCAACCTCAATCTGGCCGATGTGGCCTACACGCTGCAGGTCGGACGGCAGGACTTTACGCATCGCTACATGGTGGTTGGCCGCGACCTGGACGACGCCGTGAGCGCGCTGCGCGACCCGCAGCGGCTGCTGACCAGCGTGCAGGAAAGCAGCGATCGTCCGGTGGTCTTCATGTTCTCCGGCCAAGGCGCGCAGTATCCCAACATGACCCGTGAGCTGTACGGGACCGAGCCGGTCTTCCGGAGCGAGGTCGATCGCTGCGCCGAGCTGCTGATCGAGCATTTGGGCTTCGATCTACGCGACGTGATGTACTCGGACGGCGCCGACGCCGCAGCCAAGCTTGAGCAAACCTCGGTGGCGCAGCCCGCGCTCTTCGTGATCGAGTACGCGCTGGCGCAGCTGTGGATCAGCTGGGGTGTGCAGCCGCAGGCGCTGATCGGCCACTCGATCGGCGAGTACGTGGCAGCCACACTGGCGGGCGTGATGACGCTTGAGGACGCGCTGACGCTGGTGGCGACGCGTGGCCGCCTGATGCAGTCGCTGCCGTCGGGATCGATGCTGGCGATCTTTACCTCGGAGCAGGATGCGCGCACTTACCTCAACGATCAACTCTCGCTAGCCGCCGTCAACGGGCCGCGCCACTGTGTGGTCTCCGGCGAGACGGTCGCGATCGATGCGCTGGAGCAGCAGCTTGCCACGCAGGGCATCGAGACGCGGCGGCTGCACACCTCGCACGCTTTCCACTCGGCGATGATGGAGCCGATCCTTGCGCGCTTCCGGGCGGCGGTCGAGCGCGTCGTGTTGCAAGCACCGGAGCTGCCCTACATTTCGAATCTGAGCGGCACCTGGATCAGCGAAGAGCAGGCAACCGACCCGAGCTACTGGGTCAAACATCTGCGCCAGCCGGTGCTTTTCAGCGCCGGCGTTCAGGAGCTGCTCAAAGAGCCGGATCGGATCTTTCTTGAGGTCGGGCCGGGCCAGACGCTGAGCACTTTCGTGCGGCAGCACGCCGAGCGCAGCGCCAGCCAAGAAGTTCTGACCTCCGTGCGTCACCCGCAGGATCAGCAGTCGGATGTGCTGTTTGCGCGGACGGCGCTGGGCAAACTGTGGCTGGCCGGCGTCGAGATCGATTGGGCCAGCGTTCATGCTCACGAGCAGCGCCGCCGCGTGCCGCTGCCGACCTATCCCTTCGAGCGTCAGCGCTTCTGGCTGGAGGCCGACAGCGCGCCGCAGGGCTTGAATCTCAACCAGGCGATGCCCTCGGAGAAGGCCGAGCTGCGCGATTGGTTCTATCTGCCCTCGTGGAAGCGCTCACTGCTGCCGCGCTCGGCGCAGGGTACCAATGCACAGCACTGGCTGGTCTTCGCGGATCAGCATGGCCTGGGCGCGACACTGGCGCAGCGGCTGCAACAGAACGAGCGTCAGGTGATCCAGGTTGTGGCCGGGCCGGAGTTCCGCGCGCTGGACGCCACGACGTTTAGCATCAACCCGCAGCGCGTCGAAGATTACACCGCGCTGCTGAATGAGCTGCGCAGCCGCGAGATCACACCTGAGCGCATCCTGCACTGTTGGAGCATCACGCCCAACGAGCACGCGCGCAGCTGGAACGTGCATTTCGAGCAGACGCAGACGCTGGGCGTGTATAGCCTGATCTTCCTGACCCAGGCGCTGGGCAACCTGAGCCTGAGCGACGACGTGCAGATTGATGTGATCTCGAACCAGCTGCACAATATTACCGGCGCTGAGCTGTTCACGCCCGACAAGGCGACGATCCTCGGCGCGTGCAAGGTGATCCCGCAGGAATATCCGCGCCTGCGCTGCCGCAGTATCGACGTGGTGCTGCCCGACGGCAATGTGCAGCAGGCGGTCGCGCTGCTTGATCAGCTGGCGGCGGAGGTGCAGGCCAGCAGCGACGACGCAGTGGTCGCGTATCGCGGCAGTCATCGCTGGGCGCAGAGCTTCGAGCCGGTACAGCTAGAGCCAGCCGAGGGGAACACGCGGCTGCGTGAGCAGGGCGTGTATCTGATCACCGGCGGTTTGGGCGGCGTCGGTCTGGTGATCGCCGAGTACCTGGCGCGCACCATCCGCGCCAAGCTGGTGCTGGTCGGTCGCTCGTCGCTGCCGGAGCGCGCGGGCTGGGAGCAGTATCTGGCCACACACGAGGCCGAGGACGGCACCAGCCGTAAGATCCGCAGCCTGCTGGCGCTGGAAGAATCGGGAGCCGAGGTGCTGCCGATCAGCGCCGACGTGACGGATCTCGTGCAGATGCGCGCGGTTGTCGCGCAGGCGCAGGCGCAGTTCGGCGCGATCCACGGCCTGATCCACGCGGCGGGCGTCGCGGGCGGCGGTCTGATCCAGCTCAAGACGTTGGACGCCGCCGAGGCAGTGCTGGCACCCAAGACGCGCGGCACGCTGGTGCTCGACACGCTGGCGCAGGAGCTACAGCCCGATTTCCTGGCGCTCTTCTCGTCGCTGACGGCGGTGGTCGGCGAGTTCGGCCAGGTCGATTACTGCGCGGCCAACTCGTTTCTCGACGCCTTCGCGCAGTGGAACAACGCCCGTGGCGGCGTTTTCACGGTCTCGATCAACTGGGATACCTGGCAGTCGATCGGTATGGCGGTTGATACCGCGATTCCCGAGGAGCTGCGCCAGATCCGCGAGCATGTGCTGACCGGAGGTCTCGACGCCGACGAGGGCGCTGAGGCGTTCAATCGCATTCTGGCCCAGAGCGACGCGCCGCAGGTGCTGGTCTCGACGCACGATCTGCCCTCGCGGATCGTCAATATTCAGGCGCTGACCCAGAAGCTGCTGGCGGAGGCGCTCGGCGCGTCACTGCCCAGTGGACCGGCGCATCCACGGCCCAATCTGCAAACGCTGTTTGTCGCGCCGCGCAACGAGTTCGAGCAGAATCTGGCCAAGGTTTGGCAGCAGGTGCTGGGCATCGAAGAGGTCGGCATTCACGACGATTTCTTCCAGCTCGGCGGCCACTCGCTGCTGATCACGCAGCTGCTCAACCGGCTGCACACGATCTATCCGATCGATATTCCGATCCGCAGCTTGTTCGAGAATCCTACTGTTGCGGGCATGGCCAGGCTGGTCGAGGATCGCTACCACGAGCAGGTTACCGCGCAGGTCAAGCCGCTGGTCGAGCAGATTCGCGAGGCCTCCAAGGAAGCGCGGCCCGATCTGCTGGAAATCTATGTGCGCCGTAAGATTGCGCAGGCGCTGACGATGTCCGAGGATCAGATGCCCGCCGACGGCAGCCTGGCCAGCCTCGACATCGAGTCGATCACCTCGGATCTGCTGTGGAACGTGCATCAGGATTATCACCTGCAAATGTTCCCCAACGAGGTTCGGCGTATGCGTACGGTGCGCGAGATGTCCGAGCATATTTCGGGCGAGCTTCAGCGGCTGTGGTATGGCCCGCAGGACATCGACGATCCGACCGAATCGGTCTACGACTCCTACGAGTCGTCGGTGCTGCCGCGCCGCGCGGACTATCCGTTCACCAAGCCGGAGCGCAAAAATCCGCCCGCGATCTTTGTCCATACCAGCCCGCGCTCAGGCTCGACGCTGTTCCGCGTGATGCTGGCCGGCCATCCGCAGCTCTTCTCGCCGCCCGAGATGGATATTCTGCGCTGCCAGGGCATGAGCGACTGGATGCGCGGGTTGCGCGACTCGACGCACGGCTACGGTTTCTCGTGGGCCACGCAGGGCTTGCAGTGGACGCTGACCGAGCTGCTGGGCCTCGACGCCGATGCGACCAAGGCCTACATGGAAGAGATGGCCGAGCGCGACGTGCCGATCCAGGAGGTCTACGCCGAGATCCAGCGCCGCGCCGCGCCGCGCATGCTGGTCGATAAATCGCCGCAGTACAGCCTGCGCCTGGATACGCTCAAGCGCGCCGAGGAACTGTTCGAGGCCCCGAAGTATGTACACCTGGTGCGCCATCCCTACTCGGTGATCGAGTCGCTGGTGCGCGTGCGCTTCTACACCTTCTTCGGGCCGGTGATCTACGGGCGCGACGACGTCGATCCATATGTGGTGGCCGAGAAAGTCTGGGTCATGTGTAACCAGAACATGCTCGACTTCTTCAACTCGATCGATCGGTCGCGCTACTACTTCCTGCGCTACGAGGATCTGGTCAGCGATCCGCACACCAAGATGCGCGAGGTTTGCGACTTCCTGGATCTGCCCTTCGACGAGGCCGTGATCCAGCCCTACGATCACCGCAAAGAGCGCATGATCAGCGGCATCGGCGATCCCAACATTCTGCGCCACACCAGCATCGAGGCGCGCATGGCGGAGACCTGGCGCGATATTCAGCTGCCACGACGGCTGAGCAAGCAGGCCCAGGAGCTGGCAGCGCAGCTTAACTACGAGCTGCCCGCCGAGAGCGCCAAGCCGGAGCCGCCGGCCATGCCGCCAGCAGCCGCGCCAACCAATCCCGATCAACTCACGGATCTGTTGCAGAGCGTCCAGAACATGTCGGACGAGGAAGTCAAGGCGTTGCTCGGACAGCTTGAAGGAACAAACTCATTATGAAGCGCCTGGGAAAAGCTCTCAAAATCCTTGGAATCTTGATTCTGGTCCTCGTGGTCGTAGCAGGCGGCACTAGCTTCTGGCTGGTCCGCCGCTCCTGGCCGCAGACCAGCGGCTCGCTCCAGACCGCCGGCCTGCAAGCGCCGGTGCAGGTGCATCGCGATCGCTACGGCGTGGTCAATATCTACGCCGAGAACGATCACGATCTGTTCTTTGCGCAGGGCTACGTCCATGCTCAGGATCGGCTCTGGCAGATGGATTTTCTGCGTAACGTCAGCAGCGGCACGCTCAGCACGATTCTGGGCGAGCGCGCGATCGGCAGCGACGTGACGCAGCGCACGCTGGGTATGCGCCGGGCCGGTGAAAAAGAGCTGGCCACGGTCGATCCCGATACCCGCGAGATTTTGCAGGCCTACGCCGACGGCATCAACGCCTACATCGCGGCCAATCGCAGCCGGTTGCCGCTGGAATATACGATCCTGGGCGTCGAGCCGCGGCCCTGGGAGCCGCTGGACACGCTGACCTTCGGTAAGTTTCTG
>JAFAYS010000016.1 GCA_019240175.1 Chloroflexota bacterium
CGCGCGCCAGCTGTGACCGCGCGCCGTACTCGCAGACGCGGCCAGCTTCCAGGATCGCGATCTCGTCAGCGCGCCCGATCGTTGCCAAACGATGCGCGACAATGATCGCCGTGCGCCGATGCCCAGCCTCAGGCCGCAGCAGCAGATCGACCGCCCGCTCGATCAGCCGCTCGGTGGCCGGATCGAGCCGTGACGAGGCTTCGTCGAGAATCACCAGGCCGGGATCGTGCAGAAACACGCGCGCAAAGGCCAGCAGCTGCGCCTCGCCCGCCGACAGCCCCGCGCCATCAGCCGAGAGCGACGTGTCGAGACCATTGGGCAGCCCGCGCAGCCAGTCGCCAAGACCGAGCAGATCCAGCACCGCCATGATTTCTTCGTCGCCAATCTGAGCATCGAAAAAAGTCAGATTGTCGCGCACGCTGGCCTGAAATAGATCGACCTGCTGTGTCACCACGCCGACGCGCTGCCGCAGCTGCTCAAGCCGCGTATCGCGCAGATCCACGCCGCCCAGCCGGATCGTGCCATTGTCGGGATCGTACAGCCGCGACAGCAGCCGGGTGATTGTGGTTTTGCCGCTGCCGGTGCGGCCCAGCAAGCCCAGCACATGGCCCGGCGCGACACACAGCGACAGATCGCGCAGGATCGGCGTTTCCGGGCTGTAGCCAAAAGTCACATCCGCGAACTCGACCGACAGCGCGCCGCTGGGCAGCTCCACGCCGGAACCATCAACCACCGCGCTGCGCAGCTCACGCAACTCCTGGATGCGCCCGATACTGGCGCTGGCGCGCTGTAAATCCTCGAACTGATCGATCAATTGATCCAGCGGCTGGCGCAGCAGCTCGGTGTAGTAAAAGACCAGATAGACCGTGCCGAGCGTGATCGCGTTGAGGTTGAACAGATACGCGCTGATTAGAAATGCCAGCGCGTTGCCGGCTACAAAAAGCGCAGTCGTGACCGACCAGAGCGTCATGCCCATCAGCCGGGCGCGCCGCTCCGTTCGCAGCACGCGGCGCATCCACTCCGCCAGCCGTCGCAGCGTGTGCGCCTCGGCTCCACTAGATCGCAGATCTTCGGTGCCGGCCAGTCGCTCTTCCAGAAAGCCAAACAGATCCGCGCTGATCTGCCGCGCCGCCGTCCAGTGTGGCACCGCGACATCACGGATGCGGCTCAGCACCAGCAGACTGACCACGACAAAGGCCGTCAGCAGGCCGCCGACGCGCCAATCTTCCCACCACAGCACGGCCAGCACGCCGCCCAACAAGAGCATGCTGCCTAACACGCGCACCACGAACTGCGAAAAGAAGTTGGCCAGCGCGGTAACATCGCCGTCGATGCGCTCGATCAGCGCGCCCGGCGTGTGCTGATGATGAAAGGGTAGATCGAGCTTGAGGCAGTGCAGCGTCAGATCCGCCCGCAGCGCATTGGTCGCGCTCCAGCCGACCAGCTCACTCACATAGGTCGCGCCGATCGAGACCGCCTGCGTCAACAGCGCGATGCTGAAAAACGCCAGCGCCGCCAGCGTCAGCGCACGGGACGAGCCGCCTTGGCGCGCCGTGTCGATGAAAAAGCGCAGGATCTGCGGATTGAGCAGCTGCAAGCCGATCGTGGCGAGGAGCAGCGCGCTCAAGGCCAGCACCCGCGATCGCTGGGGCTTGAGGTAGGTGACGAGCAGCCGGCGATAGGTTGTCAACGGGACGCGCATGGTTATCCTTTCAGCCGCAGATAGCTCTTGTGGCGTCGCGCCGAGATCTGGTCGTCCTCAACCGCCGCTTTGATCCCACACTCGGACTCGGCAGCTGCGGGCTGCGTGACTACTGATTGATCCAACATATTCAAGAACTCTCCGGCACAACAAAAACGACCACCGGCCACGCCGATGATCGTGAGTTTTTTGACCACAGGGCGGACGCGGCGTGGTCGCTTAAAAGCAACGACCACAGACGAAGTGCGCCCGTGGCGGCAAAAGATGCGTATGGCGAGCACACAGCCGGCTGCAACAAACGCGCAGCGCGACAGCGCTTAAAAACGCCGGTGCTCTAGGAAAAACTTTTGCTTGGCTCTGAGAGGTGACCGAAGGCTCGGTCAGCAGGCGCACTCAGACAAAACAGCCTACGTAATTGGAGGACAATCCGTAGAACTGAGCAGGATTGTAGATCTTGGCTGACATCTGCGCCTCCTTAAAGTTTGGAACAGTTTCGAATGTAGCACGACCGCACAAGGCAGTCAAGCCGCCAAAAGTCTAATCCGGCCTCCTGCGCCAGGTGATAATCCATGCCGGTGACGCTTTCATTTAGAAGTGAAGCCGATAACTCTACCTCATTGCTCCTTACCTGCTCCGCCACCGAAGTCCCATCCAAAGCGCTTCATCTTGAACGGTTCTATACCGGTTCGATTTTTATATAATTTTGATTACTTGTTTGATAGTACGACCCTCACTCCATGATACATACAGATCGAGGGGCAAAGCAGGAAAAGCTGGGCTGACACCTGAGCATTTGCCAGATCGCTACTCATGCTTTGCTCATTAGTATGATGCACGATCATCCCGTTTTCGATACCGCATCGTCACCAATGTATCACCAGAAAGTCCAAAGATCGGGTATTTGCACGCCGAGATTCATGACTTCCAAAAGTACCATCGACGGTAGCAATAAGAATATTTTGGCTTGCGGCTCATCGTGCGCTATTTAGCTAGAGCCGCGCTGGGGGCTTGATTCTTAAGTTATACACAGTATTGCTACCGGTTGACACACATGGCTCATTTGAGCTATAATCGCCTTTGGCTACTTGATTTTAACAACCTCTATATGAATGTTCAGCACGCCCTGACATGCACATGATCCAACACGGGCTTGAATATTCACATGCTTCGCTGGTACAGGATTGAGAAGCCGCCTCTTCTAGATCGGGCTACAGAAAAACCGCTGGAAGACTAAGGATGGCTATAGCTTCACGTACGATTTCCCTACGCTAGCGCCAACCAATGAGGAAACAGCTGTTAATGAACACACAACTGTATCCGCGATATTCCGTCACGACGCTTGACGGAGGCGATGCGGACCAATGAGTACTCGTCTTTCGGATCTTCCGGTTGAGTTCTCCACACTGGTAGATCTTCTGCGCTGGAGAGCCAGTCACCAGCCCGACCTACAGGCCTATACGTTCCTCTCAGACAGCGACGCCGACTCTGTGCGACTCACGTATGCTGAGCTCGATCGGCAGGCACGCGCGATTGCGGCGCAGCTTCAGGAACACACCGAGCCAGGCGATCGAGCCTTGCTGCTGTATCCGCCGGGGCTGGATTTTGTTGTCGCGTTCTTTGGCTGCTTGTACGCGGGCGTCATCGCCGTACCAGCCTATCCGCCGCATCCGTCCCGTTTGGAGCGCACGCTCCCGCGTATTCGCTCGATCGTCAACAACGCGCAGCCGAAGTTCGCGCTGACCGTCGCCGCGATCATGGGCCGTGTGGAGCCGCTGCTGGCGCAAGACGCCGACTTCCAATCGCTGCGCTGGCTGGCTACCGATGCGGTCGCGGCTGAATCTGCTGAACAATGGCAGCACCCAG
>JAFAYS010000133.1 GCA_019240175.1 Chloroflexota bacterium
TCGATCTCGGGAAACGAGGAGATAAAGCCCACACCAAAAGGGCGGCTGGTCTTGGCGCGCACCGCCCGAATCTGGGCGCGCAGCCAGTCGGGGCCACCGCCACTGGTACCACCGATCATGCCGAACCCGCCGGCCATCGAGACAGCCGCCGCCAGATCGGCGGCGGCTGTGCCGGCCATCGGGGCATTCAGGAGCGGGTAGTCGATTCCCAAAAGGTCACACAGGGGTGTGGAAAGCATGATCATCTCCCTTGCCGGCTCACAACAGATCCTACGCGCGCAGCAGTGTACCATACAGCTCGCGCAGACCAATTCCAGACTGTACAAGCGCAAAGATGCATGTTATTATTCTGAACATCGGTTGACACGTGTAAGCGTACACGAGACAAGTTACGCGTGTAAGTAGCTAATAGACTATTTCGCCTGCTCCTCATTTTTTGGAATCTACGCTGCGGCATGGCAGATGCGCTCTGGTGAGAATATGAAACGACCGACACAAGTTGACGTTGCTCAGTTAGCCGGGGTTTCAAGAGCGACTGTTTCGTATGTCCTGAACGGCCAGGCGGATGGCCGGGTGCCTATTTCTGAAGAAACGCGTCAGCGGGTATTAAAAGCTGTCGCGGAGCTAGACTATGTGCCGGACGCGCGTGCCCAGGCGCTGCGATCGGGCAGCACAAAAACGATCGGCCTGATCATCCCGGATATTCACAACCCGCATTTCTGGGAGGTCGCCGATGGTGTCGAGCAGGAAGCCTCCGCCGCCGGCTACCACATCCTCCTCTCAAGTATTCCACCTGGAAAGAAATCAGCTGAAGATATTTTCAAAGATCTGTCGCACCGGCGCATCGACGGGCTGATCATGGTGCCAAGCTTTCTCTACCGATCAGAGGAGGCCCAGAAAACCCTGGCCTACCTGCTGAAGCGGCGCGTCCCGGTCGTGGGCATCATGGCGGAGCACAGCGGGGCCAACTACCATATCGATCGGGTGATCTCGGATTATCGCAACACTACCTTCGAGGTCATGACCCATCTGTTGTCATTGGGGCACCAGCGCATCGGCTTCATCTACGGCATCGACGTGCCGGATTTGGGCAATGACCGTTTGTTTGCGTACCGGGAAAGCTTGCAAGCTGCCAACCTACCGCTTGATCCCGAGCTGGTCGTTCACTGCGGATCGACGGTTGAAGATAGCTATCAGGCCACCCGGCAGCTGCTGGGATTGGCCGCGCGCCCGACCGCGCTGCTGGTGATTAATGATCTGCTGGCGATCGGCGCGCTGCGAGCCATCAGCGATCTCAATCTCCGTGTGCCTCACGACGTTTCTGTCTGCGGGTATGACAACATTCCGCTGGCAAAATATCTGACACCCGCGCTCAGCACCGCCTCCAAAGATGGCGAAAAAATGGGGCGTGAAGCCGTGCGGCTCCTGCTGGCTCGGCTACAAGATCCTGACCAGCCATACCAGGACATCCGGCTGCCGGCACGCTTGATTCTCCGTGAATCTACCGGACCTGCCCCCTTGTCGTGAGCGTGGGCCGCAGGGCAGCAAGATCAGGTGCAGGAAACCCAAAGCTGGGAGGTGCGCATTGAAGCCCGTGTCAAAACGTGGATCAACCGGATGATTCACGGAAAGCAGTTTGGTGCGGCGTCAGCAGACCGGCATCGTCACGTTTATCAGGCGCAACGCCGTCGCGTATATATTCCTCACGCCATGGTTCCTCGGTTTCTTCGTGCTTACGCTGTACCCAATGCTGTATTCGCTGTGGCTCGGCTTCACGGATTATGACTTCACCCAGCCCGACTCTACGCAATGGATCGGGCTCGGCAACTACCTAAAAATGTTCGGGCCGATATGGGGGCTGTCGCAGTTCACCACGTCCACAGGCGAGGTGATGCGCGTCGATCCGTACTACCTGAAGTCGCTGTCGGTGACGTTCACCTATGTGTTCGCGTCGGTGCCGCTGAAGCTAGGCTTCGCGCTCGCCGTGGCGATGCTGATGAATCAAAAGCTGCGCTGGGTGCCGTTTTACCGCGCGGTGTACTACATCCCGACGCTGCTCGGCGGCTCGGTGGCGGTCGCGGTGCTGTGGCGCAAGCTGTTCGAGCGTGACGGCCTGGTGAACAGCTTCCTGGAAACGCTCGGCTTCACCGACCTGCCCGGCTGGATCACTAACCCCAAATACGCGATCTGGACGCTCGTGCTGCTGTCGGTGTGGCAGTTCGGCTCGTCGATGATCATCTTCCTCGCGGGGCTGAAGCAAATTCCACAGGAGTACTACGAGGCCGCCAGCGTCGACGGCGCGAGCAAGGCGCGGCAGTTCTTCGCGATCACCATTCCCCTGCTCTCACCAGTGATTCTGTTCAACCTGGTCATGCAGATGATCTCGGCGTTTCAGGTGTTCACACAGGCCTATATCATCGGCGGCGGCAGCGGCGGCGTGCTCAACTCGACGCTGTTCTATACACTGCATCTGTATATCCAGGGCTGGACCTACCACGAGATGGGCTACGCGTCCGCTATGGCGTGGGTGCTGCTGCTGATCATCGGCGTGTTCACGGTGATTGTCTTCAGAACGTCGGACATGTGGGTGTCATACGGGACCGGAGAATAAGATGAAAACCAGAGCAGCTGTCCGCCCCAGGACGAGCATGAAAACCGGTACGCTGATCCGCCATCTGTTGAGCCATCTGTTGATCATCGCGCTGGGGCTGCTGATGATCTACCCGATTCTGTGGATGATCATCAGCTCGTTCAAGCCCAACAACATGATCTTCAGCGACACGAGTCTGATACCAAAAGCCGTGACCATTCAAAACTATATCTCGGGGTGGAAAGGCTATGCTGGTGTAAGCTTCGGCAAGTTCTTCCTCAACACCCTGCTCATGTGCGTCGGAGCCGTCGTCGGCAACCTGATCGCCTGCACGATGGCCGCGTACGCCTTCGGACGGCTCAAGTTCGCCGGCAGAAACCTGTGGTTCGGCGTGATGATGGTCACGCTGATGCTGCCCGCGCACGTCACGATCGTGCCGCAGTATATCCTGTTCAATGCGTTCGGCTGGGTGGGCACGTTCCTGCCGATCATTGTGCCGAAATTCCTGGCGATGGATGCATTCTTTGTTTTTCTGCTGGTGCAGTTCATTCGCAGTCTGCCGAAAGAGCTCGACGAGGCGGCAATTATTGACGGGGCCAGTCCATTCGGGGTTTTCTTTCGGATCATCGTGCCGCTGGCGACGCCGGCGCTGGTGACGACCGCGCTGTTCACCTTCCTCTGGACCTGGGACGACTTTTTCCACCACCTGCTGTACCTCACCAATCCGCCGGTTTTCAGCGTGTCGCGAGCCTTGCGCACATTCGTCGGCGACGCGGGGGCCGTATCCAACTGGGGGGCTGCCCTGGCGATGGCCACGCTGTCGATGATTCCGCCGTTTATCCTGTTCTTCAGCTTGCAGAAGTACTTTGTGGAAGGTATCGCGACCACCGGCCTCAAGGGGTAATCCCGGCAGGAGGTGCTTATACAATCATGGGCGGTGACGGAGTTGGGGTTGATTCGTTGAAACGCTACAGAAACTTGGAGCATTGAACTATGAGGAAATTCCGCATCATCACGCTCTTGGTCTTGCTCACCATGATGCTCGCGGCCTGCGGCCAGTCAGCGCCGACGTCCGATTCGGCGCAGCCAGCACCCAGCGCGTCCGCCCAGGCTTCACCCGACGCGTCGACACTGCCTGATCCCAGCGTGGCAGCCCAGGCCGCGGGCGATGGTCTTCCCGACTACACCGGCGACGCCGTTGAGCTCCGCTTCGGCTGGTGGGGCAACGAAGAGCGGGCTACCAAAACCCAGCAGGTGATCGACCTGTTCCAGGCAACATATCCCGAGATCGACATTAAAGGTGAGCCCAACGGCGGCACGGCTGATCACTTCCAGATCGTCGATACGCAGCTAGCAGGCAGCAACGCGCCGGATCTGATCCAGTTCGGCGGCAACTGGCCCGATTACCAGCAGTACCTGGAACCGCTCAATCCATATCTCGGCAAACAGCTCCTGATCGACACGCCTGAGCGCTTTGACCAGACGGCGCTGAGCCCCGGCACGGCACCTGATAACAATCTGTATTGCGTCAGCCTTGGCACCAACACGCTGGTCCTAGCCTACAACCGAACGATGATTGAGGCAGCGGGCGTCGAACTCCCGAAGGACAACCTCAGCTGGGATGATCTGTTGGCCTACGGCAGGCAGTTGAAGCCGAAACTTCCCGAGGGTGTCGCGCCCTTCGTGGACAATAGCACGAACCAGGCGAACTACCTGAGCTACTTTTACCGCCAGCAGGGAACTCCGCTCTGGACCTCCGACGACGGCGGC
>JAFAYS010000178.1 GCA_019240175.1 Chloroflexota bacterium
GTATGACCACAGCCTATCTCATCGACGATCGGTTTTTGCTGCACGACGATTTCGACCATCCCGAAAACGCCTCACGGCTGCGCGCGATCAAACAGGCGCTCGCATCCAGCGATCTGTCCGCCGAGCTAACTCGCATCGAGGGCCGTCACGCCACCGACGACGAGATTCGCGCCGTGCATCATAAGCGTATGCTCGACCACACGCAGCGCATGGCGATGTTTGGCGGCGGGCGGCTCAACCCCGACACCTACATCGTGCAGGAGTCGTGGGACGTGGCGCTGCTGGCGGCTGGATCGGTGTGTCGCGCGGTCGAGGCGGTTGTCGGCGGCGAGTTCGATAACGCCTTCGCGCTGGTGCGTCCGCCGGGCCATCACGCCACGCCCTCCACGGCGATGGGCTTCTGTCTGATCAACAACGTCGCGGTGGCGGCACAGGTGGCGCGGACCAAGCTGGGCGTGCAGCGCGTCGCGATTGTCGACTGGGATACGCATCACGGTAACGGCACGCAGGACATTTTCTACGACGATCCGAATGTGCTCTACATCTCGTCGCACACCTACCCGTTCTATCCCGGCACCGGCCACTGGCGCGAGCGCGGCTCGGGTGAGGGCGAGGGCGCAACGCTCAACATTCCGCTGCCGGCCTACACCGGCGACGCGGCCTTTGCGCGCGTGTACGACGAGCTGGTGCTGCGTGCGGTGCGGCGCTTCGATCCGCAGCTGATCATCGTGTCGGCGGGCTACGATACACACTGGGCCGATCCGCTCGCGCCGATGTTGATGAGCATCGAAGGCTTCGGGCGGCTGGCGCAGATGCTCTACGACCTGGCGGCGGAAGTGTGCGACGGTCGGTTGGTCTGCGCGCTGGAAGGCGGCTACAATGTGGACGCGCTGGCGGGCGGCGTGCTGTCGACTTTCAACGTGCTGCTGGGCAAGCCCGAGCGCATCGTCGATTCGCTGGGACCATCGCCGGAGACCGCGCAGCCGCTGAGCGAGATCGAGCCGCTGATCGCGCAGATCGAGCGTGTCCATCCGCTGTTTACTGATTAAGTGGCAGTGCGAGAGGACTGTATCGTTGTAGGGCGTTAGCTCCAGCAGGTACACGGAACCTCTTGCAATTCCTTACACCGAAAATGCATGTATTGACGTTCTTGTAAAAGAACAGTACACTTGTGCTATGGAGCGGAAAGCGTATCAATTCCGGCTTGCGCCAACGAAAGGTCAACTGCGTTTGCTTGAACAGACGCTTGAAACCTGTCGGTGGGTGTACAACGAGACGTTGGCCTATCGCAAAACGGCGTGGGAAGAACGTCAGGAAACGGTTGGTTTGTACGATACGAACGCCCTTCTTCCAGTTTGGAAAGCCCAGCGCCCCGAATTGAAACAGGTGTATTCCCAAGTTCTGCAAGATGTTCAAAATCGTGTGCATCTGGCGTTTGATGCATTTTTTCGGCGCGTCAAGCGCGGCGAAAAGGCAGGGTATCCCCGCTTTAAGGGGCGCGGTTGGTACGACAGTTTCACATTCAAGCAAGCCGGCTTTGGTTTCAAGGTTGCAGGGCGATGGCTTGATCTGTCCAAGATCGGGCGCATCCCAATGATTGACCATCGCCCAATTAGCGGCACCATCAAAACCCTCACCATCCGTCGCACTAGCACGGGCAAGTGGTTTGTTTGCTTCTCGGTAAACGTTGAACCTGAACCGCTTCCGGAAACCCAACTCGCCGTTGGGATTGATGTGGGCTTGATGTACTTTGCTACCCTTTCCACGGGTGAACAGATTGCCAACCCCCGCTTCTTTCGCAAGGACGAACGCGCATTGGCCAAGGCACAACGCCGCCTGTCCAAAGTTGAGAAAGGTACACCTGAACGCGCCAAACGACGGAAGGTGGTCGCGCAGATTCACGAACGGATTGCCAACCGGCGCAAGGATTTCGCGCACAAACTCAGCCGCCGTCTGGTGAACGAGTTTGGCATCATCGTCCTGGAAGACCTGAACATCGCACGGATGATCAAAAACCACAGCTTGGCAAAAAGTATTGCCGACGCCGCGTGGAATCAGTTTGCTTGCTTTACGCGCTATAAGGCTGCGAGTGCCGGTAGAACGTACCTGCAAGTTGACCCACGCGGTACCAGTCAACGCTGTAGCCGCTGTCGTGGCGTGGTCAAGAAAGAATTGTCCATGCGATTACATCAGTGTCCCTATTGTGGATTGGAAATCGACCGGGATCTCAACGCCGCGTTGAATATATTGGCTGTGGGGCTACACAGCTTGGGTGGAAATCCCTAGAAGCTGCCGGTCTTTAGACCGTGCGGAGTAGTCACATAATTTCGGTACACTACGGAGAACAAAGAACAAGCAAACAAAGAACAAATAGAAGTCTTTCTTTGTTCTCGGTTCTTTGTTCTTTGTTCTTTAGTGATTTCAGAGATACAACTATGATTGCAGTGATTGATTACGGCGCGGGCAATCTACGCTCGGCGGTGCGGGCGCTCCAACATGTCGGCGCGGATCTCACGGTCACCGACGATCCGGCGGTGATCGCGGCGGCGCAGGGTGTGGTGCTGCCGGGCGTTGGCGCAACCTTCGACACGATGAGCGAGCTGGATCGGCGCGGGCTGTCGGCGGTGATTCCGCAGGTGATCGCGGCGCAAACGCCGTTTCTGGGCATCTGCGTGGGCATGCAGGTGCTGGCCCAGACCAGCGAAGAGTTCGGCGAGCATCCGTGCCTGGGCGTGGTGCCTGGGCGCGTGACCAAGCTGCCCGAGCGTGCTGGCAAAGTGCCGCAGATTGGCTGGAACCAGGTGCGCTTCGCCAATCCCGATCATCCTGTGCTGAGCGGCATTCCCGACGGCACCGATTTTTACTTCGTGCACTCCTACTATGTGGACACGCCCGACAACGCGATCGTCGCGGGGCGCACCGAGTACGGCGTGAATTTCCCGGCTGTGCTGGCGTTCGGCTCGGCGGTGGCCACGCAGTTTCATCCCGAGAAGAGCGGACGCTGGGGTCTGGCGCTGCTGCGTAATTTCGTGCAGCTGGTGCAGCGATCCAGCGCCAGCCTCGATCCACAGGCCGCTCCTCGCCTGGCCTGATCGCTCATCGCGCGCATCAAAAGAGCCGCATCGCCTCTCTAGTGGAGTCGGTGCGGCTCGTGTGTTTGGGGCTAGCGCCGGACCCGTCGCAGCCGCGCCGAAAGCTGGTTCAGCAAGCGCATAACTCGTCCCGACTCGATCCGCTTGATCAGGGCTTCCAGCTGTGCAATGTGCGCGTTTTTGGCACCGATCGCTGTTTCAAGCTGCGCAATGTGCGCGTTTTGAGCCTCGATCATTGCTTCCAGCTGCGTGATCTGCTCGGGATTTACCTGCGGCGACTGACTCACTGCGGCGAGCTGGGCCTGGATCTGGCGCAGCTCCTGCATTTTTCTGGCCAGCTGGGCCGACATGCGCTGTGCAATCGGGTCGCCGGCGGGAATGGTGAACGAGTCGTCGATAAAGCTGAGCCGCTGGTCGGGATAGCGTACTTGATCGGCGGTGCGCGGGCGCCTGGCGACAAAAAGCGCGCTCAGCGTCGGCGTATGGGCGGCCTGCTCCACGGGAATCGGCGCAATCACAAAATCGCTCTCGTCGACGCGCGTTTGCTCGGGCGAGTTGGTAAAATCCAGCACGATGCCCGGCTTGTCGAAATCGTGGCGGTGATACTGGATCTCGGCGAAAAAGCTGCTCAGTGCATGATGCCACTGCTGCGGCGTCCAGATGTTGAGATGATACGGATTCGCCAGGTTATCGGCCTGTAAATCTTCGCTGATGATCGGCGGCACTGCAATCAGCATCAGGCCGTCCGGCTTGAGCAGCTGCCAGGCATGATGCAGAAATTGCATCGGGTCGGGAATATGTTCCAGCACATTCGAGGAGAAAATCACATCGATCGAGTGCTGCTCGAAGCCGCTGATCTGCTGAAGATCCATCACCTGGTAGCTGAGGTTCGGTCGCGAAAAATGGTGCCGGCTGAACGCGACGGCTTCCGGGCTGATCTCGATCGCATGAACATAGCGTGCGCCGTGCTCGGCTAGATACGCCGAGCCGTAGCCGGCACCCGAGCCGGCATCCAGCACAATCTTGTCCTGCACGAACTGTTTCGCAAAATAGTAGATCGACAGATGCGCAAAGTAGCAATCGTTGGGATACAGGTGTGTGATGCGCTCGCCGCCATCGCTAATATCGGCGACTGTCCACTCTGACGTTGCTTCTGCCTGTATCTTTTCGATCATGAAGATCTCCTTTTCACCCCTGAAGCAGTGGAATGCTGTTTAGCTTAAGGTTGTTTTGGAACGCAGGGACGGCCAAAAGTGTACCATGTTTCCGGCTGCCGCTTGGAGCTTGAGCGCAGCAGTACAGATCCCGCATCCCCGGTTCTGCTGCTGTGCCAAGCTGAGATTTGGGAAGCCAGCGTGCGCTGCTGACTGGCGTGCGGTATAATCAAGCAGCTTTCTACACTTCAAGTGGCAGCGTCGCCGCCTATGGCAACGGATGCCGCTCTTGAAGGAAAAAGAAATTTCTATGTCTTCTCTCGAAATCATTCCGGCGATCGACATCAAGGATGGTCGCTGTGTGCGGCTGTATCAGGGTGACTACGCCCAGATGACAGTGTTCGATCAAGATCCGGTCGACGTGGCGCGCAAATGGGCCAAGCTTGGCGCTCAGCGGCTGCATGTCGTCGATCTGGATGGCGCGAAGGTGGGCAGGCCAGTCAACGCGCAGATCGTGTACGCGATCGTGCGGGCGGTGTCGATTCCCGTGCAGCTCGGCGGTGGTCTGCGCGACGAGGGCGCGGTCGATGCGGCGCTCAACCTGGGCGTCGAGCGTGTGATCCTCGGTACGGCTGCCGTCCGCGATCCGCAGCTGATCGCCCGGCTGGTGCAGCACTACGGCGCGCAGGTCGTCGTCGGCGTGGATGCCCGCGATGGCATGGTTGCGGCGCAAGGCTGGACCGAAACCTCGCAGGTACGCACCGAAGATCTGGTCAAGCGTATGGGCGCGATCGGTGTGCAGAGCATCATCTACACCGATATTGGCCGTGACGGCACGCTGCAAGGTCCCGATGTCGAAGGCGTGGCCGAGCTGGTGCGCGCCGGCGGTCCCGAGATCATCGCTTCCGGCGGCGTAGCCACGCTTGACGATCTGATTGCGCTGGCCAAAACTGGTGCAGCGGGCGTGATCGTCGGCAAGGCGCTCTACACCGACGCGTTCGATCTCTGCGCGGCATTGGAAGCCGTCAAGGCCGTCGAAGTTAACCGCTAGCCGGTCGCGCGGAGTTCAAAGCAGATCCGCCGTTTATTCTATGAGCGTTGCTCACCATCATCGAGGCTGGTATGCCCCAAAAAAACGAGATTGCCGCCAAGTACGAAGAAGAAAAGCTGCGCGTTCAGGAGCAGTCACAGCTGATCTATCTGCAAAATCAGATCGATGAGCTGCGGCGCATCATCAAAGAGCAGAATAATAAATACTCCTGGGCCATGGAGCAGGTCCGGCGCGTCGAGGCGCAGAACTCGCAGCTACAGGGCGTGATCGATCGGCAGGCACAGGAGCAGCAGGTGGTGATGGAGGCGTACAAGCGCGAGCTGTCGACGCTTCGTCGCGATATCGCCAACGCGCTGGTCAAAGCCGAGGACTCGGTCAAGCCTGTCCGCGAGATCCAGGCGGCGATCCACCAGCTCAACGAGTCACGACGCGCCGATCGGGAGCAGATCGCGCCGATCTTCAGCCGCGTCGATGAGCTTGAGCAGGGCGAGCGCGAAACGGCGGCGCATGTGCGCGAGACCGAAGATCGTTACCGGCAGCTGTTGCCGCAGATCGAGCAGCTGCGTTTGGCGGATCACGATGTGCTGGAAGAGATCCGGCGTCTGGGCGACGAGATCAAGGCCGAAAAGCAGGCGCTGCGACGACAGGCCGTCGAGGCCCAGCAGATGGTCTCCGACGCGCGTAACGCGATGTATGAGCCCGTCGCGCGGCTTACGCATCTTGAGGAGCTGCACAAGAACCTGGATGTGTTGGTCCGCACGCTGCCCAAGATGATCGAAAATGTTGGCGAGCAGCTGCCCGGCATGAAAGACGATCTCCGCCGCATCGAGATCATCAGCACCGAGCGCTTCATGCTCACGCAGGAGCGGCTGGAAGAGCTGCGCCACCAGAATGAGGAGCGGCTGGTCGATCTGCGCGATACCGACGAGCAGCATCTGCGCCATCTGACAAGCTGGCTGGAGCGCATCGACGCCTGGTGCCGTGAGCAGGAAGGCCGTGTCGCGCGCGTCGGCAATCGTATGGATCTGATGTTCCAGCGGCACGACAATCGCTTGGGCGATCTGGAAACGCAGGAGATCAAGCTGTTGGAGCACGTCACCGGTGCCTGGACGGCGCTGCTGGAAGGCCGGCGCCAGCTGGACATGGAGCGTCGCGAGTTTGCCGAGCCGGATTCATCGTCGAGGGGCTGATGCTGACACGTCGGATTATTCC
>JAFAYS010000339.1 GCA_019240175.1 Chloroflexota bacterium
TACGATGGCCGAACCTGGCTGTGGCCAAAGCGATAGGCCGCCACCGAGAACTCGACCGGCACGAACGGCTCGTGTCGCCATTTGTAGAACTTGCGCTTGTCCAGCACGCTCGCCACCACCGACGCACCGCAGGTCAGGCCCAGAAACTCGTGAATGATCAGCCACTGGTAGTGCCAGCGCACGATGCGCTGCGCCCTGGCGAAGATCTCATCTGACCGCCTGGCCGACGAGTCGCGCTCGGCCGTGACATAGTCGACGACCGCGTTGTGGAAGCGCAGAAAGGCTAGATGCAGCTGCGAGACGATCAGATTCTCGTCGTTGCGCGGGTCGCCGATCAGCGCCGTGCCCTGGCTGTTGCGGGGCAGATCGAAGCGTTTTGGCGAGCCGGAGCCGGGAATCTCCTCGATCAAAAACTTAATGCCACGTCCAGCCTCGCTCTGATCGTAGAGATGTGGGCTGCCCATCGGCCCCGAGCCGTACAGATTGTCTAGCGCCAGCGTCGGTGTGCGGAAGTTGGCGATGTGCTCCGGGTCGACCTGCCGCTCCAGGCTGGAGGTGGGATCGAAGGTGATGTCGTGGTCGATGAACTGGCCCAGGAAGGTCATGCCGGCGGTCATGCGCGCGTTGTTGGGGTTACGCGTCGACAAAGCCGGATTCGTGATCAGCGCCGCCGGATTGGAAAGATCATCGCGCGCATCCATCATGCCGCCCGGCTGCCCAATCTCCATCAGCGCGGCTCGTACCTGCGGCGTGTCGGCCACGAACGGCGGCAGATCGCCAAACATCCGTCCGAAGCGTCCCTGGTCGAAATAGTTGGACCGCGGAGGAATCACGTCCTCCGGGTAGATACCATGCCTGCGGGTCATGCTAGCCTCCTTGCCAAATCACGTTTGCTCACAATGACGTGCATTGAAACAAGGCGAACGACGAGACAATTTCTTACACTTGGGGCGGATCAATCCCTCTCGGCGTGATTATTGCTGGCTGATTAAGCGGGAGGGATGCTGCATGAAACCGATCAAACAGCTGTTACAAACCAAAGGCAACGCTGTCTGGACGATCACGCCGGATGCCTCGGTCTTTGACGCGATCAAGTTGATGTCCGACAAAAGCGTGGGCGCGCTGCCGGTCGTGGATGGCGAAAAGCTTGTCGGGATTATCTCGGAGCGCGATTATGCGCGCAAGGTGATTTTGCAAGGTCGCTCTTCTCGCGATACGCCGGTGCGCGAGATCATGACGACCAAGGTGTACTACCTGCGCGCCGAGCAGTCGATCGAGGACGGCATGGCGCTGATGACCGACAAGCGCATCCGCCACCTGCCGGTCTTCGAAAGCGAGCGTATGGTCGGCATTGTTTCGATCGGCGACCTGGTGCGGGAGATTATCTCGCAGCAAGAGTTTTTGATCGGCCAGCTTGAAAACTACATTACTGGCGGCTGAGCGACTTCTAATAGCGACTTCTAATAATGATACCGTGCTTGCAGGAAATCAATGCGATCATCGCTGACCAAATAAACTAACCTGTGCTCTTGTGTAATTCTGCGCGACCATGTCCCAGCAGCCAAATATTTAAGTGGCTCTGGCTTGCCGATGCCACTAAATGGGTCGCGCAGAATCGCTTCTATCAGAGCAAGCACTCGGAGTGCGGTTTTTCGGTTGGTCTCTACCCAGTAGCGCAAATCTTCACGAAACTCGGGATGGAAGACTGCATCGCGCTCCTTTAGTTGATTACGGTCGTTCGTCAAATCCCACCTCGCGCCGCAGGTCTTCCAGCGATTGTGGTTGAAGTGTTCGTTGCTGGGCGCGATTAAGGGCAGTTAAGAGACGCTCTGCATTTTTTGGTGAGCGTAATAGGTGGGCTGTTTCAAGGAGACTTGATAGTTCAGCCGCCGAAATCAGCGCTACATCTTCTGCGCCGCGTCGGTGAATAATAATAACCTCACGGTTATCAACGGCTTCATCACATAAAGCCGCTAGGTGATCGCGAGCGTGGGTGTATGTTGTTTCAATAGCCATATTTCTGTTCTCCATAACTTGTACAGGAATACTGTACAGGAATCTATTCTCTACTGCAAGCAGCAATGCATAAATGCTTGAGAACATAGTACATGGCTTGTCGCTAAATAATCCACGCTTTTCTCGTTAATCCAGGTTGCGAATTGCAGGGTGAAGCAGGCCCAGCACCGCCAATCCCATCGTCAGCGCACCCCCGATGATGAACACTGCCGCCGCGCCGAGCGCATCCGTCGCCCAGCCGACCAGCGCGTAGCCAACCGGCAGCAGCAGGAACGAGCCAAGATAGTCGATGCTCGACACGCGGCCAAGCATGTCGCGCGGCACAAGCTGTTGCAGCGTGTTGGTCCAGATCAGGGCGAAGACTCCGGTGGTTATGCCCACAATCAAGGATGCGATCGCGATGCCGACGCCGCCGATCGGCAGGCCAATTGCCAGCGTCAGCAGCCCGCCAATCAGCCAGGCTCCGTAGCCGGTCAGTCCACGTCGCCGGATCACTTGCTGCCGGCCCAGCCAGAGCGCACCAAGGACCACACCCAGCGACAGCATCGAGCGCGCCAGGCCGAACGTGTCGATCTCGCCGTTCAAGCTTTCTTTCACCAGGAACGGCAGCGCGATCATAAATGGTGCGCTTGACGTAATGTTGCCGAGCGCGAAGATCGAGATTGTGATCCACAGCCAGGGCGAGCCCGTTACCGTCGCCAGCCCTTCGCGCACCTCGCTCAGCATACTCGTCGCCGGCTCCGGCTCCGCAGGCGTGCGCGTCAGGCTGAGCAGCGGCAGCAGAAACAGCGCTGAAAGAAAGAACGACAGCCCGTTGATCGCGAACACGCCCGCTGTCCCGACCAGCGCTACCAGCGTCACGCCCAGCATCGGCCCGACGACGCCCATGGTGCGCTGGCTGATCGTGGACAGCGAGTTGGCGCTCGGTAGTACCTCGGCGGGCGTGATCTCGGGTACCAGTGCCGTAAACGCCGGTTGAAAGAAGGCATCGACGGTGCCGAAGATCAGGCTGGCGACATAAATATGCCAGATCTCAAGCGTTCCCTGCTGCGCCAGCAGCGCGACGAACAGCACGACAATGCCGCGTGTAATGTCCGAGATCAGCATAATTGGCACGCGCGGCCAGCGATCCACAGCGACTCCGCCGATCAGCACAAACAGCAGCATCGGCAAGACCGAACAAAACAGAATCGCGCTCGTCTCTAGCGCCGAGTTCGTCTGGTTGGTAGCCCACCAGACCAGCGTGAAGCGGTACATGTTGTCGCCGAGCTGCGAGATCGTTTGTCCACTCCATAGGAAGGCAAATGCGCGGTGCGAGAGCGAACGGATGAGGGTCATAGCTGCTCCTTTGGGGTATGAGCCACGCGCCGATTCTTGAGCGCATCGTAGAGGTGCCAACCTTTTGGCTAGCTCAAGGATACATACTACAGGGGCTATCACATTAAATCCAGCGCTGCCGCACATGTTGGTGTGGACAATTTAAGTAAATGATCCTCAGTGAGGCATTGATTAGAATACAGCGCATTATCGCTGATCTCGCGTCGGAAAGGATGCTACTCATGCACCGTCGCTCTACCATTCTGCTGGTCATCGTGATCGGCGTATCGCTGCTGATGGCAACCAATCTGTGGGGCAGGCAGGCGCGCCCGGATTGGATCGCGCTTTACGAGCAAAAGCTGGGACGGCCCATCGAAGAGATCGAGGAGGCACCGCTCATAGCCAGGCTTGAAGCGGATGGCTGGGATGACCCACGCATTACCAAAGTCAGACTCAAAGACGGCACAATGCTGCTGCTCGGCTTGCCACAAGATAACCCGTTCTCAGCAAAAGACATTATCGAGAACAGCGTGGTGCTGGATGTGGCGGATGCCGAGCAGCGCTGCTATGAGGAGTTGGAGATAAGGGATTTTGCCGGGGGTTGGTCTGGCCTAGACTCTGAGCAGACTAATACATATGTGATCCGCGCTTCATCATGGCTAGAAACGACGGACGAGACAACTGGTGAGAGGACGTCGATCTCTTCTCCGACTGATCCCTACTGTGAGCTTGAGTTTACGTATCAATGGCAGCTTAGTGTGGTTAAGCCAGTCGGCGTGATCGCAGCAGTTCCCTAATCGTGGAGCTTAAACCAACGGGACGACTCAGTGCGAGTCGTCCCGTTTTGGCGCTGGCGCTGAAACTAGGCCAGCACGCCGACAAACTTCTCGATGCGGTCCAGCGCGATCTCGATGTTGTCCATCGAGGTAGCGTAGCAGGCGCGCACAAAGCCCTGGCCGCTGGGACCGAAGGCCTCGCCCGGAATCACCGCGACATGTTGCTCAGTCAGCAGCCGCTCGGCAAACTCCGCGCTGGAAATGCCAAGCTGATCGAC
This sequence comes from Chloroflexota bacterium, assembly GCA_019240175.1. Classification (GTDB taxonomy): domain Bacteria; phylum Chloroflexota; class Chloroflexia; order Chloroflexales; family Kallotenuaceae; genus LB3-1. Next base: position 4,388 of record JAFAYS010000339.1, read on the forward strand.
GCGCGGGAAAGCGTAGAACGCGCCCTGCGGCTCGAAGGTCGGCAAGCCCATGCGGTTAAAGGCGCTCACGATTACCTGCCGCCGCCGATCGTACTCGGCCAGCATGCGCTGCACCTCTTGCTCGGCCTGCGGTAGCTCTAGCGCGGCCAGCGCCGCGTGCTGGCTCATCGTCGGGGCCGACATGATCGCATACTGGTGAATCTTGCGGATCGCGTTGGTGATCTCTGCCGGAGCGGCGACATAGCCCAGCCGCCAGCCGGTCATCGCGTAGGCTTTGCTAAAGCCGCCCAGCAGCACCGTGCGCTCACGCATGCCGGGCAGCGTCGCGAAGCAGGTGTGCTCCACGCCGTACACTAGCCGATCGTAGATCTCGTCGGAGAAGACCAGCAGATTGTGCCGCTGGGCCACCTCGGCAACCTCACCCAGGCGCTCGCGGCTCATGACCGCGCCGGTCGGATTGTTGGGATAGCCGATCAGGATCGCTTTGGTGCGTGGTGTGACTGCTGCCTCGATTGTCGCGCCCGTGACCTGAAAATTATCTTCGACGCGCGTCGGCACATAGACCGGCACGCCGCCCGCCAGCGTCACGCTCGGCCCATAGGCGACAAAGCTCGGCTCAGGGATGATTACCTCGTCGCCGGGATCGATCAGCGCTAGCATCGCGTTCTGCATGCCTTCGCTGACGCCGACGGTAACCAGCAACTCCTCGTCGGCGGCGTAGTCGACGTTGTAGAGCTTTTTGAGATGTGCCGCCAGCGCGACGCGCAGCTCAAGCAGCCCCGAGTTCGAGGTGTAGGCGGTGTAGCCATCCTGGATCGAGCGAACGCCGGCCTCACGGATCATGTCGGGCGTGACAAAATCCGGCTCGCCGATACCCAGCGAGATCACATCTTTCATCGTGGCGGCGATATCAAAAAAGCGACGGATGGCGGACGGCGGTATTGCTTGGACACGCTGAGAAAGCAGTGCCATGTACATAACTCCTTTACGGTTAGTGATTCGACCAGGCTCTATTATGCGCAGCACCGTCGCTGATCAACAAGTGACAACTTTGTCTCCCGCGCTAGCTGATCTCGCCCGTGACCGGACGACCGGCGACGGCGAGCTCGACTTGCAG
>JAFAYS010000497.1 GCA_019240175.1 Chloroflexota bacterium
AAGATCCAGGAAGGCTACACCAGCACCGTCAATCCGCAGAACGGCGCGTTCCAGTCCGACGGCTGGGGCATGCCAGCCAGCAGCCAGTACAAGTACTTCGGCGGCACCTCGATGTCGAATCCGCTGGCAGCCGGCGGCGCGGCAGTCGTGCGCGATTACTATCAGAAGGCGCACAGCGTCAACGCCAGCTCGGCGCTGACCAAGGCCACGCTGATCAACTCGGCGGTCGATCTGCTGGATGAGAACAACGACGGCGCGAACGACAACGACTTCCCGATCCCGAACGCTCACGAGGGCTGGGGCCGCATCAATCTGGTCAAAGCCACCAGCGGCAGCCTTCAGTTTGTGGATCGCACGACCGGCCTGAGCACCAACGCCACGGCGACCTACCAGGCCAACGTCACGACGGCTGGACCGCTCAAGCTCAGCCTGGTCTGGAGCGACTACGCCTCGACCGAGACCGCGACCAAGAACCTGGTCAACGATCTCGACGTCACGCTGACCTCGCCCACCGGCACGGTGTATCGCGGCAACGTCTTCAGCGGCGGCTGGTCCACAACGGGCGGCACGGCAGATCGCACCAACAACGTCGAGAACATCTACGTGCAGTCGGCGGCGACCGGCACCTGGACGATCACGGTCAGCGCGTTCAACGTGCCTAACGGACCGCAGCCTTTCGCGTTGGTCGTTGACGGCGGCGCGCTCTCGACGCCACCACCGCCACCGGCGATGCACATCGGCGACCTCGACGGCACCAAGGCGATGGTCGGCAGCCGCTGGCAGGCGACCGTCACGGCGACCGTGCATAACGATAGCCACGCCGCAGTCGCAGGCGCAGTCGTCACCGGCACCTGGAGCGGCGGCTTCAGCGGCACCGGCACCTGCACCACTAACAGTGCAGGCCAGTGCAGCGTCGTCACCGGCAACATCCAGACCAATAAGGCCAGCACGACGTTCACGGTGACGAATGTCAGCCAGTCGTCGTACACCTACCAGTCGTCGAGCAACCACGATCCCGAGACCGACAGCAACGGCACCGCGATCACGGTGACCAAGCCATAAGCTCGGCGCGAATACAACACACAGGGGATGCGGCTTCGGCTGCATCCCCTGTTGCATTTAATCCAGATGTATTGTTCCGTCTAGATATCGCATTCTCTTCAAAACAAAGGTTAAACTGTGGTAGCGCGAGCCGGCTCCGACGCAAGATAGTGATGCAGCGCGATCAACATGTTGGTTGCCGCCACGGGATTGCCGCGACCGGTCGGGAAGTAGCAGGGAAAGACCGGATACGATTGACCGTCGATGGTGTGCGAGGGGAAAAACTCGCAGCGGCCCTGCTGCGCCTCCCACAGCTGATCCGCCAGACGAATGTTACAGCCGGTCAGGGCGCGAAACGGGATCAGGCCGAACGCCACGATATAGCGCGGCTGCACCAGCGCGATCTCTTCTGCCAGCAGCGGCCACCCAGCAGCAACTCGCTCGGCAGCCGGCAAGTTCGAGCCGTCGTCGACGCACTTGACAGCATTGGTAACGTACAATCCTTGGCGGCGCGTCTCGTCGATCAGCATCTCGACCATCTCGGGCGCGCGTCCAAGCTCGGCGAGCCGCTGTGGCAGATCCGAGCGTACAAAACCCGCCGTGGCCAGAATTTCCCAGAGCTTGGGCTTGCCGGCGAAGGGAAAGCGCGGACCCGGCCAGCTTGTATGAGCGGTCATATTACGGACTGTGGGGTTGATAAACACCAGCATCAGCTGCGGCTGAAAGCTACACCCGCCGCCGGGAACATGCCGATAGCCCCGGCTGATCGTCGCGCAGGCGCTGCACTCGTCAAGCCGCGCGTTCAACGCAGCAAGTCGCGATTCGTTAACCATAGGTTTATCTATCCTTAATCTGGGCTACATTGAGAGCTTCTATACTCAAGGTTATACCATGCTTCCAGCGATCTTCCCTCCCGCGCATGGCTCATATCAAAGGAGCAGCACCTTGCTAACGCTTCTCGTATTCATGATCAGCCTGTCCACGCTCTGCGTTCTATCGGCCTGCTGCGTTGCCCAGAGTGAGCGCGACGAGCTTTGAGCGCGGCGATCCGCGATGTGATATTTAGTCGATAGTCGCATTGACTCTCGATACAAGCAATGGTATAGTCTCAGCCACAACTGAACAAACAAGACGTTGAAGGGGAATAGTACGCGTTTCCTCGCCGCCCAGCGAGCCGGAGATTGGTGAAAGTCCGGCCCAGCGATGCACGCCGAACCCGCCCCAGAGTCGCCGCCGAACAAGCAGCATCCCTTAGATGCGCTTTAACGTGAGCCGGTAAGTCCTCCGTGATCGGGACAGCCTATCGCGATCAGCTTCGATCTGTGTCGCCGTAGGAGCAAGCGGGAATGCGTGCGCGTTCCAAGCAAGGTGGTACCGCGAGCCTTTAACGGCCCGTCCTTGAGCAAACAGCTCAGGACGGGCTTTTTGATTGTGATCGACAAGCTTTAGCGATCGGAGGCGGTGCGATGGAAGAACCTAGAACCCAGAACCTAGAACCTGGAGGCAAAGAAGTACCGCTATTCCCCTCGCCTGCCGCAGCGGGAGCGGGGATGGCCGAAGGCGGGTACCCTCTGGGTGTGTGAGGGCCTGAATCAAGAGCAAACGAACAAAAAGTGCTTATCAAAACTCTTTGTTCCCTTGTTCATTGGTTCCTTTGTTCACCCACCCGGTCAGGAAATGAGGGCCTACCCCAACCTTGACAAATCGAGTTAAACTTAGGAGGAAGGAACGTTATGGCAAAAGAAGGAATAACGGCGCGCGGTAAAGATTACTCGCAGTGGTATCTTGATATCGTGGACAAGGCCGATATGGCGGAAAACTCGGGCGTGCGCGGCTGTATGGTGATCAAGCCACACGGCTACGCGATCTGGGAAGCGATCCGCGACGCGATGGACGAGCGCATCAAAGCGACCGGCCACGTCAACGCCTACTTCCCGCTGCTGATCCCCAAGAGCTTCCTCATGAAGGAAGCCGAGCACGTCGAGGGCTTCGCGCCCGAGGTGGCTGAGGTGACGCGCGCCGGCGGTGAGGATCTGACCGAAACCTACGTGATTCGCCCGACATCCGAGACGATCATCGGCTCGACCTACGCCAAGTGGATTCGCTCGTGGCGCGATCTGCCGGTGCTGATCAACCAGTGGGCCAACGTGATGCGCTGGGAGCTGCGCACGCGGCCCTTCTTGCGCACCGCCGAGTTCTTGTGGCAGGAGGGTCACACCGCCCACGCCACCGAGGAAGAGGCCGAGCGCGAAACGCTGATGGTGCTGCACGATATCTACGCCGACGTCGTCGAGAACGTCATGGCCGTGCCGGTGCTGCGTGGTCTCAAGACCGACCGCGAGAAATTCGCGGGCGCGCTGCGCACCTACGCGATCGAGGCGATGATGCAGGACGGCAAGGCGCTGCAGGCGGGCACCAGCCACAACCTGGGCCAGAACTTTGCGCGCTCGTTCGACATCAAGTACACCACCGCCGACAACCGCGAGGAGTATTGCTGGACCACATCCTGGGGCACCTCCACCCGACTGGTTGGCGCGCTGATCATGGCCCACAGCGACGACGACGGGCTGGTGCTGCCGCCCAAGGTCGCGCCGACGCAGGTGGTTGTGGTGCCGATCTTCAAGAACGACGCCGAGCGTAGCGCCGTGATGGAGGCCGTCGATCGCATTACCGCCGACTGGAAGGGCCGCTTCCGTTTCAAGATCGACGACCGCGACAACCTGTCGCCGGGCTTCAAGTTCAACGAGTGGGAAGTCAAGGGCGTGCCGGTGCGCATCGAGGTGGGGCCCAAAGACGTGCAGAAGGGCACCGTCGCGATCTCCCGCCGCGATCGACCAGGCCGAGAGGGCAAGGCGTTTGTGGAGCAGGCCGGACTCACCGAGCATGTCGCGCAGCTGCTCGACGAGATCCAGACGGCGCTCTTTGAGCGGGCGCTCACCTTCCAGCGTGAGCACACCTTCGAGGTCAGCAGCTACGACGAGTTCAAGACGCAGATCGAGCAAGGCTTTGTGCGAGCCTACTTCGACGGCGACGGCAACGACGAGGATCGCATCAAGGCCGAGACCAAGGCCACGGTGCGCGTGATCCCGTTCGATCAGCCGGAAGCAGAGGGCACCTGCTTCTACACCGGTCGCAAGACCAAACAACAGGCTATCTTCGCCCGCTCGTACTAGCGCCGTGCGGTGGGACGATCGAGCTGTTGGTTTGATTGTCCCACACGAAGCGTCCGTACAGGCCAGTGGGACTCTTGAAAGGACGCGCAGGCTGGGAGGAGCAGCGCAACCATTGCGCCGCTGCTCGCAGCCTGTTCTAGCACAGAGATTATGAGTCGTATTTCGGTTCCGCGCTATCTGATCGTCCTGATCTCAATCATCGCCGCCCTATGGCTGGTCGAGCAGGTCTTTCAGCTGCTCTATCGGATCGCGGATATTCTGCTGGTCTTTGGACTGGCCTGGCTGCTCAAGCTGCTGCTCGATCCGTTGATTCGCCGTCTTGAGCGCTTACATCTCACACGCGGCGGCGCGATCATGATCGCCTACATTCTGGTGATCGGCAGCTTGATCAGCGGCTTTGTGTGGCTGGTACCGCAGCTCAGCCAGCTGGCGCAGCGCACACCCTCGTTGGCCGGCCAGTTCACGCGATCGGCTGAGACGCT
>JAFAYS010000559.1 GCA_019240175.1 Chloroflexota bacterium
TGGTGGCGCGCGTGCGCACGACGGCGCTGGGGGCGTACGCGCATCAAGACCTGCCCTTTGAGATGCTGGTCGAGGCCGTGCAGCCCGAGCGCGATCTGACTCGTACGCCGCTTTTCCAGGTGATGTTTTCACTACAAAACACGCCACACGTCACGATCGAGCTGCCCGATCTGATCCTAGAGCCGCTGGCGGTTGAAAGCACGACCGCCAAATTCGATCTCAGCCTGTCGCTAGCTGAAACACCGCATGGTCTGCACGGCGACATCGAGTACCGCACGGATTTGTTCGAGGCCGCGACGATCGAGCGGATGGTAGCGCACTTCCAGGCGTTGCTCACCGCGATCGTGGCCCAGCCGGAGCAGCGCATCGATCGCTTGCAGCTGCTGGATAAGATCGAGCGACGTCGGCTCATCGACGGTTGGCACCACATGCACGAGCTCCCCGCCGAGCTGTGTGTGCATCAGCTTTTCGAGGCCCACGCGCTCCGCACGCCGGACGCGATCGCGGTGCAACATCAGGATCGCAGCCTGAGCTACGCGGCGCTGAATGCGCGCGCCAACCAGATCGCGCACCAGCTGCTGGCCCTGGGCTTAAAGCCCGAAGATCGCGTCGGCGTGTGTCTGCCGCGCTCGCTGGATCTGGTCGCCGTGCTACTGGGCATTGCTAAAGCCGGCGCTGCCTACGTGCCGCTCGATCCGGCGTATCCAGCCGAGCGCCTGCAATTTATGCTCGACGACGCGCAGATCGCTGTGCTAGTGACGCAGGAAGCGCTGGGGGCAACGCTGCCCCCCTTTGGCGGCGCGATCCTGTGTGTCGATCGCGATCGTTCCGAGATCGCCGGGCAGCCGACGACAGCGCCGCAGATCCACGTCCAGCCCGAAAATCTGCTGTATGTGATCTACACCTCGGGCTCGACTGGCCAACCCAAAGGCGTACTGCTCAGCCATCGCTCGCTGCTGAACTACATCACCGCTGTGCGTGAGCGCTATGCCCTGACGCCGCATGATCGCGTGCTGCAATTCGCCTCGATCAGCTTCGATGCCAGCGTGGAAGAGCTGTTTGTGCCGCTGGCCAACGGCGCGGCAATTGTGTTGCGCAGCGACGAGATGCTGGACAGCCCGCAGACCTTTGCCGCAACCTGCGCGCAGTGGCAGATCTCGGTGCTCAGCTTGCCGACCGCCTTCTGGAACGTGCTTGTCGACGCCAACGCCCGCGATGAGTTCCAGCTGCCGCCGTCGGTGCGGCTGATCATCATGGGCGGCGAGCATGCCGCGCTAGAGCGTGTCCAGCAGTGGCAGTCGTGCTATGGCAGTCACGTACAGCTGGTCAATCTGTACGGCCCCACCGAAACCACCATCGCCGCGACCGGCTACGTGGTGCCGTCGCCGCTTCCCGCCGCGCTGCCGGACACGCCGATCGGACAGCCGCTGTCGAATGTGCGCGCCTACGTCCTCGATCCGCAGATGGAGCTGCTGCCGATCGGTGTCGCGGGTGAGCTGTACATCGGCGGCGCAGCGCTGGCGCGTGGCTACCACCAGCGGCCCGATCTGACCGCCGAGCGCTTCGTGCCCGATCCATTCACGCTTGAGCCAGGCGCGCGGCTCTACCGCACCGGCGACCGTGTGCGCTTCCAGCCCGACGGCGCGCTGCTCTTCCTGGGTCGCGTAGACTCCCAGATCAAGCTGCGTGGCTATCGCATCGAGCTCGGCGAGATCGAAGCCGTGCTGCGCCGCCATCCCGAGGTGCGCGAGGCCGTCGTGATTGTGCGCGAGGATACGCCGGGTATGCAGCGGCTGGTGGCGTACGTGGTGCCAAAGGAGAACCTAGAACCTAGAACCCAGAACTTAGGGGATGACGTGCTAGGTTCTAGGTTCTTAGTCGCCCAAGGGGCACCCGGTTCTGCCGACTTACGTCAGTATGTCGGCGCGCACCTGCCGAGCTACATGGTGCCATCCGCGATCGTGGTGCTCGACGCGCTGCCGATGACCGGCAGTGATAAAGTGGATCGACGGGCGCTGCCCGCGCCAGACGTGACGGATTTCGAAGCGGCGACGATTGTCGCGCCACGCAATGACGAGGAGTCATGGCTGGTTGAGCTGTGGTCGGAGCTGCTGGGACAACCAGCGGTGAGCATCACCGACAACTTCTTCGAGCGCGGCGGCCACTCGCTGCTGGCCGTGCGGCTGATGTCTCAGATCCAGCAGCGCAGCGGCCAATCCATCCCGCTGGCCACACTGTTGCAGGCACCGACGATCGAGCAGCTAGCCGTTCATCTCAGGCAGCAGCCCGCCGGCGATTGGTCGCCGCTGGTGGCATTGCAGCCACAGGGCAGCCAGCGCCCGCTGTTCCTGATCCATCCGATCGGCGGCACGGTGCTCTGCTACGCGGAGCTCGCGCGGCTGCTCGGGCCGGATCAGCCGGTCTATGGCCTTCAGGCACGCGGCGTCGAGCCAGGCCAGCTGCCGCATCGCTCGATGGAGGCGCTGGCGGCGGAGTACCTCGTGGCACTTCGCGAAGTACAGCCACATGGTCCCTACCGGCTCGGCGGCTGGTCGTTTGGCGGCGTAGTGGCCTTTGAGATCGCGCGACAACTGCAAGAGCAGGGCGAAACGATCGAGGTGCTGGCGCTGATCGACAGCGGCGCGCCAATGCCCAGCCAGGCGCTCCCCGACGACGCGGCGATCTTCGACGATTTCATCCAGGATCTTGGCGGACTCTTCGGCACGTCGCTCGGTATTTCGGCGGCGGAGCTTGCACCGCTGCCAGCCGATGAGCGACTGGCGTTTATTCTGCAGCACGCGCGGAATCAGAACATCGTCCCACCGGAGATCGACCTAGCCCAGCTGCGCCGCCTCGCCGACCTGTTCCATGCCAATCTGATTGCGCTGCACGGCTACGCGCCCACCGGCACCGTCGAGCAGATCGCACTGCTGGCGGCGGGCAGCCACGACGATCAGGCGCAAACGCTGGCGGCAAGCTGGCAAACCTGGGCGTCCGAGGTGATCGCCGAGGCTGTCCCAGGCACACACTACTCGCTGCTGCGCCGGCCACAGGTCCAGACCGTGGCGGATTGGCTGCTCGGCCACTTGGCTAACGCCAAGCGCTAATTGCGGCAGCACAGCCGCGCAAAGCGCCAGGATCGAGACCATTCGATCCTGGCGCTTGGTTATGTCAAACGAGATGTAGATTTGAACGGCTAGGCGGCACGCGCATTGTAGCGGCGATCGTCGGGCTCGTGAAACGCGCCGTGGATCAGGCTCCAGCCGTGGCTTGCGCGATACTCCGCGATCACCTCGCGCACCAGGCAGCGGACCTGCAGCTGCGAGTAGCCCAGCATCGTCGCCAGGCGCTGCATCCACGACTTGACATGCCTGAGATTGGCGTGATCGATCCGCCGCAAAAGCAGCGCGCTCAAAGCCATCAGCCGCAGCGCGGGCTCGGGCTCGCCAAGCTGCGCGGCCAGCACGCCCAGCTGCGCAAAGGTGGTCGCCTCGCCCGAGTGATCGCCGATCTGCTGCCACAGCACCAGCGCGTTTTCGAGCTTCAGCCGCGCGCTACGTGTGCTGCCGCGCTTGAGATCCAGCGCCGCCAGATTGCGCCACACATCCGCCGCCGCCGCCGGCTGCCGATCGCCGGCCACCACCAGCGTACGCTCAAACCAGTGCCGCGCCGTCTCGTCATCGCCGCGCATCGCGTAGGTCTGGCCGATCCAGCGCATCGGCGTGGGATGCAGCTCATAGGCCAGCAGATCCTGGTTCAAATCCTCAAGGTCATCGTCCAGGCCCCAGCGGCCCAGCACATCGCTGAGACGACAGGTGAGCGCTCGCGCCTGGCAAAGCTCGCCGGCGGCCAGGTAATGCCGCCGCGATTCCAGCAAACAGTCGAGCCAAGACAGGCCTAGCGTCTGCTCGCGCGACTCGTGTTCCAGGGTGCTGAGCAGCGCTGCTAGCTCGCCGTGCGCCGCGCGCTGCTCCTCGGCGCTAAACCGATCCGACGTGAGCAGCCAGCGTCGCAGCCAGCGCGGCACCGACCAAAGATCGTCGCCAACCTCGGCGATCAGCCCTTGCAGATGCCATTCCTGCGTGTACGTCCGCGCCTGCTCGATCGAGACATGACAAAGCGCCGCCAGCAGCGGCAGGCTCGCGGGAACGTCCCAGAGCGCGGCCCGGCAGAGCGCCTGCTGCGAGGCGGGGTTTAGTTGCTCGTACAGCCAGCTGAGCAGCGGCGCGATCGGCGATGTTTCGGCGGTCGGCAGCTCAAGCTCTGCACCGGTGGACGCCGAGGAAGTCGCCAGCAGCGCGCGCAGATCTTCGACCGGCAGCTGGCGCAGGGCGGCGCGGATCTGCTCTAGAAAGCGCGGCGAGGTTCCACAGCGCCGGTAGATCTCGCGCATCAGATATGAGGGCAGCTCGCCCTGCTGGTAGCGCCGCTCCACGACAACATCGTAGAGCATGTGGTTGAGAAACGCCGCCTCCGCCATCTCGCCCACCTGCTGCACGGCGACCGTGCTCGGCAGCTGCGAAAGATCTTTGGGTACCACGCGCGTGGTGATAATCGCGCGCGAGCCGCCGGTCAGGTGATAGCAGAGATGCGTGTACAACACCGCCAGCCAGGGCCGCCGGATCGTCTGCGTCTGAGGATGGAGATTCGCGTCGAAGCCGTCCAGCAGCACCACAAAGCGGCCACGGTTCAGCGTCGTCACCAGGTGCTGTAGCCGCTCCCGCAGCGTCAAACGCGGATCGCACAACATGTCGCTGCCGTCCAGGCCGGCGGCAGTAAAAGCCGAGGCACAGATCTGGAAGAGTCGCGCGGCGGTCAGCGGCAGATGCGGGCGGCTCACGATCGGAATCGGCGTGAGATCTTGCTCGGCCAGCGTGCGCGCGAGTGAGGTCGCCAGCACACTCTTGCCGCTGCCGCTCGCGCCCGCCAGCACAACCGTGCGCAGCGAGCCGTTTTTGAGGCCCGGCAGCAGATGCTGGAACGATCGGCGGCGCGCGATCAGGCTGGCCGCACCGCCCTCGGTCAAACCTGGGAGCGGCTGCTGGCGCACATGCTGCCGCTCGATCGGCAGCTCGACGCGGGCGGGCGCGGGCGTTATGATCAGCGCTTGCGTGGTGGCGGCGTAAAGCACGGGCAGCGTCCAGCCGAGGTCGCCGCGCAGATCGCACACGCTGCGGATCGCATGACGGGCCTGTGCCAGCGCATCGTCGATCGGCTCGCCCAGCGCCAGCAGCCGGTAGAAGGTCGCGGCGAATTGATTGGCAACCTCGTCGTC
>JAFAYS010000580.1 GCA_019240175.1 Chloroflexota bacterium
TGGTGCTGCTGGTGTGGATGACGCTGGCCGGCCAATCGCTCTTTGGCCTGTCGCCAATGGTCTATCTGCTGCTGCTCGGCCTGGCGATCGGGCCGCAGCTGCTGGGTCACACCGCGTTCAACTGGGCGATCAAATATCTGTCGGCGACGTTCGTGACCGTGGCGATCCTTGGTGAGCCGATCGGCTCGACGGTGATGGCGGTGCTGATGCTGGATCAGCCGCTACAGCCGCTGCAAATCCTGGGCGGCATGGTGCTATTGCTGGGCATCGGCGTGGCTACGCTGGCCGAGCGCCAGCGACCGGCGGCGGTGGCGGAAATTGCCGAGGTTGAGGCGGTCGTCGCGCCTTAAGTTGTGGATCGACAAAGGGCAGGCATCCGGCCTGCCCACGATCATTGCCAGAGTTTAGGACAGACCAATATCGAAGGCGCTGTCCAGCTCGCGGCGGGTGAACGCACGAAACGCCAGCGTGGTCTCGGTCTCAGTCACGCCGTCGACCATCGCGATCTGATCCGGCACAACCTCGGCCAGCTGCTCGTAGCTCGGCAGATGCAGCACCACAATCAGATCGTAGTTGCCGGTGACGCTATACACCTCGGCGACATGCTCGATCTCGACGATCTTCTGCGCGATCTCAGAGGCCCGGCGGCCAATTGTTTTGATCATAACAAACGCGGTGACCATACACTGCTCCTCCACTTAATAAGCTGCGCGCGATTGTAGCAGCGCTGCCCCAGCCTATCAAGCCGAATACAAAGCAAAAGAAGGAAGCAGCTGCTTCCTCCCGAGCCACCGCCAGCCAATGTTACGCCGTCTGCTCGACCGGCTCCTTGCGCGGCGCGGCCACCTTCGCGAAGCCGTAGCGCCGATCCAGCCGTCGCTGGAAGAACGGCAGAATAAACGTGGGCGAGACTGCCATCAGAATAAAAACCCAGATTGGATACTCAAGGCCAAGTCGCGGCAAAATTTGGTTGACAGTTGCCACCACCAGCGCCGCCATCGAGCCAAGCATCCAGCCGTAGTGCCGCTGAAGCCAGGAGCGCCCGATGCGCTTGCGAAACAGCACCATTGCGTAGGCATACACGGTGCTGAGCACGCCGAAGACCGTCGCTACTTCAAAGGCCGAGATGCCGGGCCGCCCCCAGCCGATGATAAAGCCGCAGATCGCCAGCGTGGCCCACATCACCAGGTAAAGCTTGCCGAGCATTCGATGTGTGCGTGTGCCGTTGGGGAAGACCAGGGCCAGCGAACCGGTGATCAGCGCGCCGATCGCGCCGATCACATGCAGGGCGACGACAATTGTATGAAACATGAGGGATGATCCTTTCTCAATGCGCGGGTATATCAGGGACGGGCCATACAGAATTTTATTCAGTACGCTCGGCTACTTCGCGCGGCTGGCGCTGCCGCCAGAGTAGGAAGATCCCCAACGCGATCAATCCCAGCGGCCACACCCCGCCGACCAAGGACAGCCCGCTCAGCCAGGCCGCGCTGATCCATGACAGCAGATCCAGCCACACGCCGCCCAGCAGCACCGCCCCGCCTACTGTCGCCATGATCCCGCCGGGAATCAGCGCCCACCACTGCGGGTCGTCGGTGGCGATGCGCGACAGCAGTGTGATAATCAGCCAGCCCACCGCGAAGCCCAGCAAGAACAGTCCGCCCGCGTGCTCGTCGCTCATCAGCTGGCCGAACTGGCTCTTCAGCACAACGCCGAGTCCGATGCCGCTCAAAACACCGCCAGGGACCAGTGGACCAGCCGCGCGCGAAAGCACGCCCCACAGCAGGAAGCTGCCGCCCAGCAGCGGAAATAGCATCACGCCAAGATCCAGGCGATTGACCAGAAAGATCATCAGACCGATGCCAACCAGCACCAGACCTGTGCCTATCGTGCTCTGCCGCGACTGCTGCGCCTGCGGCTGAAGTTCATATTCACGAGCTTCCATGCTGCGTATTCCTTTCAATATTGATTTCTGATTGAGTTCGTTGCGATGGTGCAAGCATACGCCGTGGGGCTGGAGCCGGTCAGTGGCAAAGGGCAGATCCTGCCTATCACGTTAGGAATATTTGTGCGACGCGGGAAGCATGACGAAAGATAGAGATCGGTAAGGCGGGAGCTATGACCAGCGACAGCTATTGACGGCAGCCGCTCGATCGTGCCATAATCTTTATACTCACTAATTGAGTACTCGAAACGTTAGAGGCTATGAGTCCCAAGCGCAAAAGCAACTTATCGATCGAGCACGCGCTGCTTGGCTTTATCCAGGAGCAGCCGCTGCATGGCTACGAGATTCACCAGCGACTACAAGCGGCCCAGCAGCTTGGCCTGGTCTGGCATCTCAAGCAGGCGCATCTCTACGCGCTGCTGAGCAAGCTCGAAAGCGACGGCCTGATCGCGGCAGAGCTAATCGCGCAGGAGGCCCGGCCACCCCGACGATTGCTCCAATTGACTGCGGCGGGCCGTGAGGCCTTCGCTAACTGGGTGGCAGCGCCCGTGCAGCATGGCCGCGATCTCCGCATCGAGTTTCTGGCCAAGCTATTTTGGGCTCAGCAGCGCGGCGCAACGCCCACCGAGCAGCTGATCGCGGCGCAGCGGGACGAGTGCCGAATGTGGCTTGACAATCTGCGGGTGGAGATGGCGCAAAGCACGGATACGACGCCGTATGCGCTGCTAGTGCTCGAATTTCGGCGCGGGCAGATCGAGGCGATGCTTGAGTGGCTGGATACCTGCGAAAGCGCGCTGGCGTCCGCCGCCACATGAGCGGCACCGGCGGCATAGACGAGCGGAAGCCCAGGCGTCACGCCGAGCGCGCGACAGGAGCCGGAAAAGCAATGCTCAACCAACCACAGATTCGTGTAGCCGAAACACGCATGCAGGCGCGGCCACAGGTGGTGCGCGATCGGCGTGGGCGGCGCAGCCAAAAAACCGGGCTGGCGCTGATGAGCCTGCCGCTGGTGCTGTTCCTGGCGCTGCCGCTGCTGGCGATCCTGCTGCGCACGCCGCCGGGAATGCTGCTGACCAACCTGAAGCAGCCAGCCGTGGTGCAGGCGATCGGCCTGAGTTTCGCCACCACGACGATCACCACGCTGCTGACGATCCTGCTGGGCACGCCGCTGGCCTATCTGCTGGCGCGGCACAACTTCCGTGGCCGGTCGCTGATCGACACGCTGATCGACGCGCCGATCGTGCTGCCGCCCGCTGTTGCCGGTGTGGGCCTGCTGCTGGCGTTTGGCCGGCGCGGCATCTGGGGCAGCTACCTCGACGAGCTTGGCCTGACGATCGCGTTTACGCAAGCGGCGGTAGTGCTGGCGCAGCTTTTCGTCTCCGCGCCGCTCTACATCAAAGCCGCGACCACCGGCTTCATGAGCGTGGACCGCGAGCTAGAGCAGGCGGCGGCGCTCGACGGCGCGAGCGGCTGGCAGGTTTTCAAACTGATCACCGCGCCGCTGACCTTTCCGGCGCTGTGTGGCGGCGTGGTTATGGCTTGGGCGCGCGCGCTGGGCGAGTTCGGCGCGACGATCATCTTTGCCGGGAATTTGCCGGGCCGCACCCAGACGATGCCGCTGGCGATCTATATCGGCTTTGAGCTTGATCTAAGTGTGGCGCTAACGCTGTCGGTGATCCTGCTGGGCTGCTCGTTCGGCGTGCTGATGATCACCAAGGCGCTGCTCAAGCGGCAGATCGCGCCTGAGGAAGTTTCGATCGCACACGGCGCGTAACCTGAGGTGATTACGCGCCGTGTTTGTAGGTTTTCGGGGCGTATGCAATACGCCGGGACGATCGCCAAATTACGGCTCGACCAGCGCGTTCTCGGCGATCACGCGCTTGTACCACAGCGCGCTGTCCTTCAAAATGCGCTCCTGCGTCCCGTAATCAACATAGATCAGCCCGAAGCGCTTGGCATAGCCATAGGCCCACTCGAAGTTATCCATCAGCGACCAGGCGAAATAGCCGCGCAGCGGCACGCCGCTGGTCAGCGCCTGATGTGACGCCTCAAGATGCGACTGGATGTAGGCGCTGCGACGCGGATCGTGGACCGCGCCATCGACGACCTGATCCTCGAAGGCCGCGCCGTTTTCGGTGATGTAGATCGCCTTGGGCTGGTAATCGTGCTGCAGCCGCACCAGCAGATCGCGCAGACCGTCGGGATTGACCTCCCAGCCCATCGCGGTGATCTCGCGGCCCTCGGCGGCAGCCTCGTCGGCGCTGCGCTGCTCGCCGCCCAGCGGGTTGACCTCCGGCCCAACCGCACGCACCACCGCCGGGAAATAAAAGTTCACGCCCAGAAAATCCGTCGGCGTAGCGATAATGTCCAGATCATGCGCCTCGATCTGCGGCAACGCCTCGCCAAACAGCTCCTGCATATCCTCGGGATAGCCGCGACCATACAGCGGGTCGAGGAACCAGCGGTTAAAAAATCCATCGGCGCGCTTGGCTGCCTCGGCGTCTGCGGGCGAGTCCGAGACCGGATAAGACGGCGACAGGTTGAGCGTGATGCCGACCTGCGCTCCGGCGCGCGCTGAGCGCAGCACCGGCACGGCGCGGCCATGCGACAGCAGCAGATGATGGGTGGCTTGCAGCGCAGTTTTGAGATCGGTGATGCCCGGCGCGTGGACGCCCATGTAGTGGCCGAGGAAGCCGGCGCACCACGGCTCGTTGTGCGTAATCCAGTGCGTCACGCGATCGCCGAGCCGCCCCACGACTGCGTCGGCGTACTCCACGAACGCGTCGACCGTCTCGCGATTGGCCCAGCCGCCGCGATCTTGCAGCGCCTGCGGGAGATCCCAGTGGTAGAGCGTGATAAACGGCGTGATATTCGCCGCCAGCAGCCCGTCCACCAGCCGATCGTAGAAATCCAGGCCCTGCACATTCGGCTGCCCGGTGCCCTGCGGCAAGATGCGCGGCCACGCGATCGACAAGCGATAGGCCTGAAGACCGAGATCCTGCATCAGCTTGATGTCGGCCTCCCAACGATGATAATGATCGCAGGCAACATCGCCGGTATCGCCGTTGAAGGTTTTGCCCGGCGTGTGGCTGAATGTATCCCAGATCGAAGGAGCGCGGCCATCCTCGTCAACCGCCCCTTCGATTTGATAGGCTGCCGTCGCAGTTCCCCACACAAAATCATCTGGAAAAGTCGTCAGTGCCATTCAATCCTCCCGTGTAACGCAGGTAAGCGTCTCGTGCGCTGTTTCACCATTATATGCGCGATCGCAAACCCGTTCGTCGGCCCGCGCGGCAGTCCTAAACCGGATAGTAGTACCCTGGTCGTGGCACATAGGACCAACGATTTACTGAGCAGCATAGGCGAATTTGCTATCCTGAAGGGAGGCTGTTTGTATCACATCGCCGGATTTTGTCACGCTTCAGAACTTTATAGTTTTTTAACCAGTATCTTTTGCGGCATCATCACGTTTAAGCACGTACCTGCTTCTGCTGTTCCCCGGCGTTGAAGCACGCAGCCAATTGTCACCCCATGTTTTTTTCCTGTCCAAGGAAGGGTCGCTTCATGAGAATTTCGCCGTTTCGTATCTGGTGCCAGCTTGCCCTGCTTGTGCTAATGGTGCTGACATCAGTAGCTCCCGCGCCATCCCGTGCTCAGGATCAACCACCTCCCCCCAGCGCCGAATCGCTCGCGCCTGCTCAGGATCAGCCCGATCTGCGGCAGTACGATGCGCAAGCGGTGATTGGCAACCCAGACGACGCCACAGCTCAGGAAACGCCAGACGCCGAAGCGACCGCAACCGTCACCGACGAAGCGACTGAAGCTACGCCAGACGCGCCTGAAACCTACGCGCCTGTGACTGATACTCCTGCCGATCTCCAGCCAGCCGGTGTGCAAGGCGTGGTTGGGCTTGACGTCTCAGCGCCCGATACGATCCGGGCCAGCGAGTTCATCACCTATACCTATGCCTACACCAACACCGGCAGCACGCCGGTGACCGGCGTCGAGATCGAGCTAATCTGGGCCAACGCCACGATCAACAAGACGACGAGCAGCAGCGTGCTCCAGCATTGCCCTGCCGCGCCGGATACAGATATTGCTAACTGTGGTCTGCTGCCTGCCAGCGTTGTGGGGCCGAACCTTGAAGTGATCAAGGTGCCTGCTGTGTCCGGCACCAGCGTCACGATGCGCGTCCGGCTTGCCACGCTCAATAACGGCCAGAGCGGAAAATTTAGTGTGCGCCTGCGCAGCAATGCCGCGAAATTTCCCAAAACCGGCGAGACGATCACGCGGCCTTCCAGCTCTGCCAAGCTGTATTTGAACAGCACACAGACCACGCCGACCAGCGACGACACGGCCAACACGATGATCATCGGGCCGGTCTTTGTGCTCACCAAAGCCCCAACCAGAACCGACAAAATCTACCCGGTTGTCGATACCGTCGAATTTGTGATTACGCTGGGCAACGCCACCGGTACAGGCGACATCAACAATGGGCAGCGCCGCGCCGACGCCGTGGCGGCAAGCAATATTACGCTCACCGATACCTTCCCAGTAGGAGCGGAGCTCGTCTCGTCATCGCCCACGGGCAACGTCAGCGGCTCGATCATCACCTGGAACGTTTCCAACCTGGCTGTCGGCCAAGTGATGGAGTTCCGGGTGGTCTTCCGCAAGATCGACAATAACGTTGGCTGCGATAAGGTGAACAATCGCACCTACCATGTGACCAGCAGCGAAATGCCGCTCAACGGCACGACGCGCTACACCGTCGCCGGCGATGCTGCCAGTATTGATGTGGTCACGCCGCTGGTGATCAAGTCGGTGACCGCGTCTCCGTCGAGCACGGTGTATGGCGGCGAGGCAGTGATCACGATCACGGTGCAGAATTTCTGGAATCAGAATCTCAGCAACGTGCAGCTCCACTACGATGTGCAGCCCAACGCCTACTACGTGTTTGGCTCAGCTAATCCTGGGTCGACGGTCGCGCCCAGCGGCACAACTCCCGGCGGACGCGTGACGTGGTCGTTTAACATCAACGCCGGCACCAAAACCACGGCCACCGAGCGCACCTTCTCGATCCGTGTGCGCGGCGGCTACACCTCGGATGGCGATGGTGTTGCGCAGGTGCTCGCGCCGGCTGGCGTGCCTTCAGCCTGTATCAAAACCAAGAACGGCAAAGTTTCCCTGAAGCCACGCCTGACCGTCAAGAAACATACCGACGCCGATCCCGATACCATTATTGGCGGCAACTATATCGTCAACAAGGGCCAGCAGTTCCCGTATATCATCGACATCACCAACAACGGCGTGGCCGATGCGATCGATGTGATGATCACCGATATTATGCCGCGTGAGCTGGGCGCAAACTTCGCGTATGTCCAGGGCAGCGGCACGCTCAACGGCAGCCAGCGCCCGCCCGACTCGTTTACCAACGGCCAGGGCGGCATTATGGTCTGGACCGGCATCAATGTTCCAGCCGGCGGCACGGTTCGTATTCGCTACGCGCTCCAGGTCGATGGCTTCTACTACGTCGAGTATTGTAATCAGGTGGAAGCTTCGATCGGTGAGGAAGACATCAGCTACGCCGGGGATGAGGTCTGCGTCAAGATCAATCCGCAGATCGCGGTCACCAAAACGGCGAATAAGACCAGCGGCGGGCCCGGCGACGAAGTGCAGTTTACGCTGACCCTCACTAACCGCGAGTCGACTAACTTCACTGTCGGTCTGTACGATTATCTGAACAAGTTCGTCTATGTGCGCCAGGTCAGCGGCTACGCCCAGCCGGAGACGATTACCGCAACCACAATAGCCTGGCCGCTCGTCAGCGTCGGACCAGGGCAGCAGCTTCAGGTGGTGATCATCGCCAAAATCCCCGATCCCTGCGACGCGACCAACTACGATAACGAGGTTCGGTTCCGGGCAGATATCGGGGGCGGCACGATCGGCCTGATCTACCCGGTTCCGGCTGTGCGCGCCAGGGTCAGCTGCATCCGGCTGGAATATTCCAAGAACGTCGATCGCGCGAACATCAGCCTCGGCGATCGCCACATGTACACGCTGACGATCAAGAACGCCAATCCATCGGGCGGTATCACGAACGTGGTCGTTGACGATATGCTGCCGCAGGGCTTTAGCTTCGTCAGCATGGACGCGACGAGTGGCCTGAAGGTCCCGCCGACGCAATCGGCACGCGCAGATGGTCGCACCAAGCTTTCCTGGACGATCCCATCGATCACCAGCAACGCCACCATGCTGATCAAATTTATCGCGCTGTCGGGCAGCATCGTGGGCAACCACGAGAACTGGGCGGTCGCCAGCCTTGATGGTGTGGTGGGAACCTGTAAGGGCACGTGTATCACCGTCGATGAGGGCAACACTGCGGTAACGTACACGACCAAATCGGTCAGTGTCGCACCGCTGATCACGATCGCGCCCGAGATCGTCCAGACGAACTGCGCCAAGCCGGGCGATAAGCGAACCTACCGGCTGGTGGTGGTGAACACGAATAGCCATGCCTACACCGGCACCAACAT
>JAFAYS010000617.1 GCA_019240175.1 Chloroflexota bacterium
ATGCGACGATGGAAATGTCGGCCATGATGAGACTCCTTGTCGATGCGATCGTCTCGGCTACAGCGGGGCGGTTAGATCTTATCGTCGGTCAGGCCATTCAAAAGCAGATCCGCCAGAAAATCGGGCAGCTCATCCCACCGCTCTGCGACCACGCTGTCGCCCATAATGTGCTCCAGCATGAGGCCCCAGATCATCCCCGAGATGACGCGAATGGTGAGCTTGAGGTTGGCTGGACTGCGGCCCTGGCTGGCGGCCTGCTCTTGAATAGATGCCTCGGCGAGCGCCAGAGTTGGGGCCAGAATTTGCTCGTAGTACCGCCTTCTTAGCTCTTCATTGACCATCATTTCCGAGACAACGATCCGAAACAGGGCGAAGTTATCTGCCTTCAGCGCCATCAGCGGATGATATAAAAATGTGTGCAGGAATTCGCGAACGTCGTGTACATCGGCAGCAGGCGGCGCTGCTTGTGCCACAACCGATGCTTTCATACGCTCGAAGATGCCTAGCAATATGGCGGTCTTGTTGTCGAAGTAGTTATAGATTGTGCCTTCTGCAATCTCTGCCTGCCTCGCGATATCCTTGGTCGTCGTCGGATGAAAGCCTTTGGCCGCGAAGACCACGGCGGCTGCGTCAAGAATCTGGTTCTTTCGCGCTTCGATCAACTGCTGTTGAATTCGATCCGGCATCGTAGATTCACCTGTTGTACATAATTCTGCGTAGATAAGACGTTCTATAGCTCTCTGGTGAGTAAGCGCTCAAAATAATGAGTGATCGCTCATTACATGAATTATGAGCTAAAAGCGATGCATTGTCAACAGGTTGGTTAAAAGCTCAGCCGCTGATCGAAGAGGATCAATCGGCACAACAAAGGAGCGCCATCGCTGACGCTCCTTGACCGCTTGCGGATTGTTGATTTTGTGCCTAGCCGCGTAGCACCAGCACGCCCAGGAACGTTAGCAGCTGGAAGAAGACCGGCATTGCGCTGCCGCCGATGAGCGCCGCGCCGCGCCAGCCGTAGAGCGCCTCCCACAGCCCGGCGGTCAAAATGCCCGACCACACGATCCCGCCGAACCAGACCAGCAGCGCCAGATTGGGAAAGCCCATAAAGGTCAGCAGAATTGCGACCGCCAGCGGCAGCAGACGCGGCAGCTGCGCCGTGGGATACATGTACAGGCCCTGGTAGCCTTTGTTGCCGATGCCGACCATCTGGTCCAGCGACGAGGCCAGGAAGCCGGCCAGCGGCCACTCGGTCATGCCCCAGATCACGGCGATGATCAGCATCAATGGCACCTGCGCCGAGATCAGCAGGCCCTTGTACATCATCCAGTAGATCAGCAGCAGCGCCGCCGGACCCGCCGCGTTCCACAGCATGATCATACCGGCGCGCAGCAGCGCGGGAACTTCCAGCGCCTGCGGCATATCGTCGTCGCTCTGGTACTGCATCACCAGGCGATCCAGCGCGTCGGCGGGACGAACCGCCATCATCAGCAGCCAGCCGGGCGCGTCGTCGCGGAGCTTGAGCGGCTGATCCGGCTGCTGGCGGCGCGTCAGCTCAAGCGCCATGCGCTGCATCAGCGGCTCGAAGGGCTGGATCGTCGGCCAGATCAGCGCGCCGCGTCCAACGCCGCCATCGTAGAGCCAGGGACCCATGCGGAAATACCAGGGCAGCCCGGCCTCCTCGGCCTCGACCAGCACCACATGCTGGCCTTCGCGCACATCGGTCGCTTTGACCACGCGCACCTGCTCCCAGCTCAGACGATGCGATCGTCCGAGGGCAGTGAAGGTGATGCCGGCTCCATCGACCGCCACCGCCGGAAAAAGATGGCGGATCAGCAGCAGCGCGCCGGCAACCAGCAGTAGCCCAATGTGTGCGCCGATGAGCAGGCCCCAGTCCGAGACCAGCGGCTGAATCTCGCGCGAGCTAAAGAGCGCCGTCTCGCGCAGCGAGGGAAACTTGAAGATCAAAAACGTGATCCACGCGTCGAGGTAGCGCCACAGCGCAAAGCCGATGATCAGCGCCGTGACGGTATTGAGAATCGTGTGAACCAGCTTGGGATAATCGGCGGCAGCGGCCTCGCCGGGCGATGTCATGGTTGGCTGGGCTGGGGCATAGCCGGCACCGCCCATGCCCGGCATCGTCAGCGTAGGTGCGGCCATGCCGGCGGTCGCGGTGATCGGCTGGAAGACCGGCGTGTCGGAGGCGGGCGTTGGGCGACGGAAAAAACTCGATGGGCTGAGCAGTAGGCCAAACAGCAGCGAGCGCTGGCCGTCTTCCAGCTCGATATCGAGCTTCTCGCCGAGCTTGCGTCGCCGCGCGATCTCGTCCATCATCTCGCGCAGCAGGCCCTCGCCGTCTTGCATGCTGGAGGTCAGCAGAAAGCCGCGCGCAAAGCCAAAGCGGTATACAAAGCTATACAGGCGATGCCAGGGCGTGAGCTGTTTGTCGTCGGTCTGGACCAGCACCACAAAGCGGTTGCCTTCGGCGTTGTCGGTGACACGGATCGCGCGGATGCTTTCCCACTGCACGGGCACCCAATCGTTGCCGAACCAGACCAGCAGGCCGCGTACGCTGAAGCGCACCGTCGGAAACGCGTTGCGGATCAGCAGGGTTCCCAGCAGCAAGACCAGCAGCACGATCAGCGCGGAGGTCAGATCGCCGCGCGTGGGATCGCTCGGGCCGGTGCGCTCCATCCAGCGCAGCAGCTCGCCGATCTGCGGCGCGCGCTTGATAATCGCTGGATTGAGCGGCCAGCGGTTGGTGGCCAGCAGCAGCGCGGTGCGAAACAGATTGAGCGCGCTCCAGGCGATCGCCAGCCCACACAGAAGCTCGATCGGCCAGGTGATGCGGCGGGGATAGCGATATACGTGTTCGATCAGCATGATAAACTCCGTCGTGACCAGGTGAGATGGGACTGCCTGTCCGACGGAGCTTGCTCAAGCCAAGGTTGAGATTACTCGTCGGCCCAGGGCGTCATCGTCAGCCCATCTACGCCAACTGAAAGCTGTTGAATGCGAAGCTCGGCTGCGTCCAGCAATTGTTGGCAGCGCGTCGAGAGCGCGACACCTTCCTCATAAAGCGCCAGCGCTTCGGCAAGCGGTAGCTCGCCGGTTTCGAGCCGCTCCACCACGTGCTGTAAGCGCTGCATTAGCGCCTCGTAGCTGGGTGTTGCGTCTCCTGCGGTAGCTGTTTTTCGTGGCACAAATACTCCTTGAATCTTTAGCGACAAGGGCCGTAACGTCCATAGCCCTTCGGTCCCTGTTGCTGCGGCGGGGAAGGTTAATGAAGCCTTAACCGATGGGGCCAATCCCATGATCGACGCGCGCGCCGAGCACACCGTCGCGCAGCTCAAGCAGTAGCTCGTCGCCGTCCGCGACCGACTCCGGACTGAGTACGACCGATCCGTCAGCGCGGCGCACCACCGCGTAGCCGCGAGCCAGCGTCGCGCGTGGGTTGAGCATTTCCAGCTGCTGGCGTGTGCCGCGCAGATTGAGCTTTTGAAAGGCGATATGCGTCGTCAGGCCGCGCTGTATGCGATCGCGCAGCTGCTGTACCGTCTGGCGATCCCGATCCAAACGGCTCTGCGGCGCGAGATGCTGGAGCTGCCGCATCGCCTGCACCAGATCGTCGCGACCCTCGCTGAGCTGCAGCTCGACAGCTTCGCGCAGCCGCTCAGTGCTCAGCTGGAGCTCGTTGCGCAGCTCGGCAATGTTTGGCGTGGCCAGCGCGGCGGCGACCGATGGCGTGGCGGCGCGTAGATCCGCGACATAATCGACAACTGTGGTGTCGGTCTCGTGGCCAACGCCTGTGATCACCGGCACCGGACTGGCAAAGATCGCCCGCGCGACGACCTCGTCGTTGAAAGCCCACAGATCTTCGATCGAGCCGCCGCCGCGCGCCACGATGATCAGATCCAGCTCGACGCCGTACAGATTGTAGAGCGCCTCGACCAGGCTTTCCGGCGCGGCCTCGCCCTGGACCTGCGCGGCGGCCAGCACAACCTCGCACAGCGGCCAGCGCTGGCGCAGCACTGTAAGAATATCGCGCAGCGCGGCACCGGTGGGCGACGTCACCACGCCGATGCGACGCGGCAGCGACGGTATCGCGCGCTTGCGACCGGGATCGAAGAGACCTTCAGCTTCCAGCCGCTGCTTGAGCGCCTCGACCTGCGCGTGCAAAATCCCGATGCCGGCGGGGCGGATCAGATCGACGTACAACTGAAGCTTGCCGCTGCCCTGCCAGAACGAGACATGACCATGCACCAGCACCTGCTCGCCGTTGGCCGGCAGCCGTGGCTGCTTGAGCGCCTGCTGACGCCAGCAGACCGCCTGTAGCTGCGCGTCGCCCTGACGGAGCGTCCAGTAGCAATGGCCGGAGGCCGCGCGACTCCAATTAGAAACCTCGCCTTCGACCCACACATCGCTGAGGATCGGATCTGACTCAAGCAGATCGGCGAGGTATCCCGTGAGATCCGTAATTGACAAAATTTGCATGATTAAGCCCGTAGGGGCGTGATGAGTCACGCCCAGGACGTTTAGGTAGCTTGCGTTGCCTGGTGATTGAGCGTGCCGAACTTATAGCAGCTCGATCACCATCAGCGTCTGCCCATATTCAACTGGCTGGCCATGCTCGGCAACCATGCGCTTCACGCGACCATGAACTTCACACTCGATCTCGTTCATGATCTTCATCGCCTCGATGATGCCAAGCACATCGCCTGGCTTGACCTCATCGCCGACCTGCACATACGGCGGATCTTTTGGCGCGGGCGTGGTGTAGAACGTGCCGACCATCGGCGCGGTCACCACATAGCCGCTCGGCTCTTCGGCGGCAGGGGCGCTGGCGGGCGTGAGCGCGGCAGTCGCTGTTGGTGTCGCTGCGGCGGCCTGAATCATCTGGGCCGGAACCATGTGCTGGGCAATCGCGGGCTGAGCCACAGCGCGCTTGATATGTAGCTTGGCGTCGCCGCGCTCGATCAAAACCTCGGCAATATCCGTATCTTTGATCAGCGCGACCAGATCCCGCACTTCATCGGTTAATAGGGCGTTGTTGCGCTCCTGATCAGCCATGTAGCAGCTCCTCATATGGTGAAGTAGGCCAGAAAGGATAGCGCACGTGCGCTATCCTTCCCTCAATGAGCATCCGCAAGCCTAAACGCGCTCGATATATTCGCCGGTCCGGGTGTCGACGCGAATCGTCTCGCCGCGGTTGATGAAGAACGGCACCGTCGTCACCGCGCCGGTCTCCAGCGTGGC
>JAFAYS010000674.1 GCA_019240175.1 Chloroflexota bacterium
CGACCGGTCTTGTCGGTGCCGTCTTCAACCGCTAGCTCAACCTTATACGTCAGCGTCGCGCCCTCGGTGCCGTCGCGGTTCGGCAGCACCACCAGCTTGGCCTCAGGCGTGCGCGCAAACTCGCCGCGATAGCCGAGCGCATCGATCGCCGCACGGGTAGCTAGCTTGGACGAAAGCCGCGGCGTGGTATCGATCCGTGCGCTCTCGTAGATGCGACCGCCAACGCTAACCACATCGCCCTCAACAAGCTGTGTCACCAGCTGGCCGCCGAAGACCGGCACGCCGTTATGGGTCTGATCCAGACGCAGGTGCGTCTGCTTAAGATCATCCTGGATCGCGTTGCGCAGCGTCAGCTCGGCATCGACATTGCTGATGCCCTGAGCCTGACCATGGCTGCGGAGATAGGACTTGCTCTGCTCCAGGGCCACAGCAACCCAGTCGGGCCGGCCCTGGCCCTGGCTTTCGATATACGTTTTGACGAGATCGCCTTGCGGCTGCTGCGCCGCTGCGGCGAACGGCTGCAAACCGGCCACGAGTGCCAAACCACCTGCCAACGTGAAGAACCGACTCCAATGATTCCGTCGCATGATGCCAACTCCTTCGGGAGTAAGAGGAACCGGACACAGGGCGACACCTGTTTTTTGCGAATCAGGTGCTAAACGGCATGCAAAAGCAAACCGCTCCGACGGCGAGCAACGCCTGGACGGCAGACGTACGGGGAGATGAGTCAGTTGAAGCTCAGGGCCGTTCTGCGGGCATCGCACAGCGCACAGTACACGGGGAGTACTGCGGTTATGAGGTGGTTGTTACGCAGGGAGCGACGAGCGAGAGCTTGCTCGTAAGGGACGGTGCGACCTCCGATGATTTGCGCTATGAAGATATGCGAAAGTCCCTATGCGCCAAAGTGTATCAGATAGTTAACATTTGTCAAGAGGAAACTTAAAAATGTTTACCTGCCCATACATACGAGCAGGTAAGCTGTTAGATCTGAGGAAAATCCGCGTCAGAGCTAGGCTGAGCGCAGCGCCTGAAGGATCTCGTCGGCGTGGCCCTCGGGCTTGACTTTGGGCCATACCTGCTTGACGACACCGTTTTCGTCGATCAGATAGGTGATGCGGTTGATACCTTCGAACTCGCGACCCATGAACTTTTTCAAGCCCCAGACGCCGTACTGCTCGGCCACCTGATGATCCGTGTCGGAGAGCAGCGTAAAGGGCAGGCTGAACTTGTTCTTAAACTTCTGATGGCTGCGGGTATTGTCGGTGCTGACGCCGAGCACCACCGCGCCGGCCTGCTCGAACTCCGCATAGGCGTCGCGGAAGGAACAGGCCTCGACCGTGCAGCCGGGCGTATCGTCGCGCGGGTACCAGTACAAAATCACCGGCTTGCCCCGCAACGAGCTAAGACTCACATCTTCTCCGGCATCGTTTTTGAGCGTAAAATCGGGCGCTTGATCGCCAACGTTGAGCATACAACGACTCCTTCATAACTGTTATCCATCCCTATTGTACGGCACTTTTTGATAGCCACAGCTACGCCGGACCCGCAATTTACCACGCTGTATCAGCAACATATCAGCTTGATTTTTATTAATGAATGATTGACACATCAAATGTAGTAGTGCTATTCTTGGGCACTGCTGCCACGTCCGCAGCATGCGGTTAGATTAAGGAGGTTATTATGTTCTCTCGCCGTGATGCGAGCAGCGATCGTCCCACAACGGATGACGCGCAACGGGCCGCACCCTCTACGACGCAGCCGATCCCCTCGCCGCAGCCAGCGGCTCCTCAGATAGCAACACCTCAGCAGACCTCTGTTCGCAACCCTGAAGAGAGTTTAGTCGCGCGTGACGATACGTTTGAAGGCCAGCTTCGAACGACGCGGGGTGTGCGTGTGCTGGGAACCGTGCGCGGAGGCATCGAGTCGTCGCAGTATGTGCATATCGATGAGAACGCCCACGTCGAGGCCGACATCACCGCCGAAGAGGTCGTGATCGCCGGTGAGTACAGTGGCAAGCTAACCTGCCGCCAGCGTGTCGAGATCCGCGCCACAGGACGTGTGACCGGCCACATCGACACGCAGAAGCTGTTGCTTCACGAAGGCGGCTACTTCGACGGCGAGCTGCATATGCAGAAGCCATCAGGTGGCGCAGCAACGCCGCCGACAAGCAGCAGCCGCACCGAGACGGAAGACAACCGCCCGCGCCGCACCCGCTACGTCGACATTTCGGAGACCTCCTCTCCGCGCGAAGTCGGCGCATCGGACGCTTCTTCCTCTTCCTCGTAGACACAGGCGCAGCAGGAATCGCCATGATTCCTGCTGCGGCTTCGCCTGCTTAGCAGCCCAACCTGCCGAGCGCGACTCAGATCTCGCTTCAAGCCCAGGTTTGATCGAGCTTGTCGGCGTAGAACAAGATCGCGCGCCGGTAGCGCAGGATCGACTCGTCCTGCGTGGTCTCGGCCAGATGCCGCAGCAGCAACTCCAGCGCCGGTCCAGGCTCCTGCAAGTTATACAGGCTCATCGCCAGAAACACCTCGAAAGCGCGATCGTCGGGGAACAGCGCGACGCCACGCCGCAGCGTTTGGGCCGATTGCTCATACAGCCCCAGGCAGCGGTAGGTACTGCCCAGCCCCAGCAGCGCGCCGCGCAGATCGTCGCCGGCCAGCCCCAGCGCGATCGCCCGCTCGTAGTAGGGCACCGCCGCCAGCTCGCGGCCAAGCAGATCGTGCGCCCAGGCACACTGATAGTTGATCAACGGATCGTCGGGCGTGGCAGCATGGATTGTCAGCAGCAACGCCAGCGATTCCTCGTGCTGGCCTGCGGCGCGGAGCTGAAGCGCCTCGTCAAGCTGGTGATTCATGGATTCCTTCCTTCAATATAACAACTAGCGGCTCCATGCTACACGATCTTCAGCCCATAAAAATGCCGCTCCTGAGCGGAGCGGCAGATACGGAACGCGCAGCGACAGCGAGCGCTAGTGCGGGGTTATGATACTCTCCGGTGTGGGGGGCTCCACAAGCGGGCCTGGAGAGGCGCTCGCTGCGTGCGGCGACAACATATGCGCTGGTTGGATCACAGCTTGAACTTGCTGCACCAACGATTCCGCGTCGAAATGTCTGGCGATCCAATCAGCGATCGCCAGCTGCTTAACGTAGGCTTTGGGTGGTCGTCGGCAGGCGATCAGCAGTAGCGGCACACGATGCAGGCCGCGCATGGCGCGCAGAATCGTCAGCATCTCAAAGCACTGCGGCACAGCGCTATCGACAATCACCAGCTCAGGCCGTGACCGATGGATCAACACGAGTCCATCCCAGCTTTGGCGCGACCACAAAACAGCATGACCAACCGTTCCCAAATTATCGACGATCAACCGCGCTTGAAGCGGATCGCCATCGATCAACACCACACAGGCCATGCCGTGACGCTCCTTCAGCAATCTCGCGCTGACGCAGCCGATCTAAGCGGCTAGAAAATCAGCGCTCAATCGACATACCACAAGCATACGCGCGGCATCTAGCATGTGGCTGAGGAAGCGGTGAGCGATACTTGCAGTTCGCTTGCAAAAAAGCCGGCGGCTGCTCCTGGCTCAGCGCGCGCGCTCCTGGAACGGCCCGCTCATGTCGGCAGCGCTCGGCATCATGTAGCCGATGCCGGGCCGCGTGACGATCAGCCGCGATGCATGGGCATCTTCGCCCAGCTTGCGCCGCAGCCGGCTGATGTAAAGATGCAGCGAGGCGTAATCGCCGACGTACTGCGGCCCCCAAACCCTGGCAAGCAGCGCATCGGCCACCAGCGTGCGCCCGGCATTCAAGGAAAGATGCTCAAGCAGCCGGTACTCAGTGCGCGAAAGCTGCACCTCGGCACCGTTCATCGTGACCAGCCGCTGCTCATAGTCGATCTTGAGCGGGCCGCAGTGAAACAGCGCAGACGGCGAAGGCGGACGACCCTGCACGCGCCGCAGCACCGCCTCGATCCGCGCCGACAGCTCGATCGTGTCGTAGGGCTTGGTAACATAGTCGTCCGCACCCAGCGACAGGCCGCGCACCTTGTCGGCGGGCTGCCCGAACGCGCTGACAATAATCACCGGCACCGTGGAGAGGGCCCGAATCTGGCGGCACACCTCGAAGCCGTCGGCGTCGGGCAACTTAATATCGAGCACCACCAGATCCGGCGCATGAGCCTCGACCGCCTCGGTCACGCCCTCGGCATGATCCAGCGTAATCACACGGTAGCCAAGTGGCTCCAGGTTGACACGTAACAGCCGCTGCGAACGTAGCTCGTCTTCGACGACAAGGATCGTGCCTTGTCGCACTCGTGGAAACGATTTGACTGCTGTAGCCATACTGGCGATTCCTTCCCGCTGTCTTGAGGCTGATATGTGGGGGGTGATGCCGGCAAAATCACGATGTATGGAGCTGTCCAGGTGCTAGATCTTCCGAGGCTGCGCGCGCAGCCTGTTTGGCCAGCGAGCGACGACGTGGCAGCGTAAAGCGAAATGCCGCTCCGGCATCTGGGACAAGATCGACCCAGATCTTGCCGCCATGCTGCTCGATAATGCCTTTGCAAATATACAGGCCGAGCCCGCTGCCGTGTCGACGATAGGCTGGCGCATCAGCGCGATAGAAACGATCGAAAAGATGCGGTAGATGCTCAGCGCCGATACCAGGCCCTTGATCGATCACCGAGACCAGCAGCTGCTCGCGGCTAACCTCGATGCTCACGATCGTCAGGGTGTGGCTGGGCGTGTGCGCGACCACATTTGCCAGCAGATTATCCAGCACTTGCTCAATGCGATACGGATCGGCGGCGACGGGTGGCACAGTATCCGGTATACATAGCCCAAGGGTATGCGCCTCGATGCCCTGCCAGCGCTGCGTCACGCTGCGGATAATCTCGTTCAGCTGCACGCTATCGATCTCAAGCGAGAGTGCGCCCGTCTCGATGCGCGACGTATCCAGCAGATCGACGATCAGCCGCTCAAGCTTATCGCTCTCCTCGGTAATAATCCGCAGGTATTCTTGCACCGTCGCCGGCTCGAACTGCACGCGTGGTCGCAGCAGCGTCGAGGCGTAGCCTTTGATGTGATGCAGCGGCGTGCGCAGCTCATGCGACACACTGGCGATCAGCTCGGATTTTAGCCGATCGGTTTTGCGCAGCACCTCAGCCTCGGCCTGCGCCCGCTGCTCACGCATAAACAGCTGCGCGCTTTCTTCTTCGACACGTTTGCGCTGCGTCACATCGCGCGAGGTCGTATGAATCTCGACGATCGCGTCGGTCTCTGGGTCGCGAAAGGCGCGGCAGGTGGTTTCAAACCACAGGTATGCGCCATCCTTGTGCCGAATGCGATATTCAACCGTGCAAATATCGCGACGATCGAAGAGCGCGGCATGCGCCTGCTGGATCATCGACACATCGTCGGGATGGAACAACTCATAGGGCGAGCGTCCGATCAATTCGTTCGCGGGGTAGCCCAGCAAAGTCTGGCAGGCCGACGAAACATACAGATAGCAACCATCCAGACTATGGCGCGCAAGCATGTCGGTGGAGTTTTCCACCATAAAGCGGTAGCGCAGCTCGCTAGCCCGCAGCTGCGCCTCACGCTCCGATGTACAGCCGCAAGCTGGTGCCGAAGAACTGAGCCGCTGGATTTCCGCCATGACGAGCAAACTCCTAAGCCAGAGCAAGCCAAAAACGCGATCGGCTAGTCGGCCAGTCGCCGATGAGCTTGATAGCATGTGAGACAGCGCTACAGCGCCGGTCGAGATTTAATCGTACGCGCGGCACGCCAGGGAGCGGCATATAGAGCAGCAGATCAATACAAAGGCTTAAAATACCTGTGAGTGATCCTGAGGCCCAACACCGACGCTATCGGCGCGGATAGCATGGCGCGCCATGTCTTCGGGAATCTACAGACTAAACAGGGTGTTTATATGTGGGGCAGCACATACATAATCTTAGGTACTACCGATTATACAGTATCAAAGTACCAGGTCAATAAAAAAACCATTAAGACTTTTTATGATCTGCGACCATCGCTGGCCAAAGTTAAACACAAAAAAGCCTGGATGCACTGATCCAGGCTCATGCGTGAGTGATGCTTTATGCTAGCTCAGGAAAGCCAGGGAAGCTGGGCGGCGGCACATCGGCCAGCTCATGAAAGATGCGCCGGCCACGAAAAGCTGCATAGCACAGCAGGCCGATATGCAGCAGACAGAGCGCTAATGCCACGAGCGGAAGCCACAGTCCGGCGAAGAAGATACTTAACAGTGTGAAGAAGGTGATCATCCAGCGCGCGAGACCCAGTGCCAGCAATGGTTTGCTCCGCGCGCTGTACAACTGATCTCGCGAACCTAGATAGATGATGGGAGCGAACATCAGGAGCATCGGCGCGCTGAGCGCCCAGGCCGTCCACAGGCTGGAAATGCCCCAGGGAATGTCGGTGAGCGCAAACAGGATCACCAGGACAGTGCCAATCAGCGGCTCGCACAGGTTGAGCGCCAGCAAGCTCAGCATGCGACCTGAGGCGGCATACCGCTGCCGTCCAAGCCACCATGCTCGTATGCCCAGCGCGAACATATAGAGCGCAACCGCCAGCACAACAAACACCATTCCCAGGATGATCCAGAACATAGCTTACCTCCGCTGCGCATCCCAACTTTTGATCGTGCTCGGCTTACTTACGTTTGAGCAAACCGAGCTGTGCATCGCGAATGAATGGCTCGTAGACCGAAGTATCCTCGCCGCTGCGCAGACGCCGATAGTAATCTTCGACGATTTGTCCCTGTTGTTCTACATTGAAATCGGCAAACGTTCGGCCCGCGTCCCGCGCCTGCCGCAGGCCGGATGCGCCGCCGTAGTCGTATGGATCGGCAAACCAGCGGGGCGCAATGCCATGGAGTGTGTACCTGATCTGAAGCCCAGCCGCCTCACGCCAGTATGCCCAGCCGCGCTTCTGGAATTGATAGGTGTGTGTCAGCTCATGGGCAATTGTCGCCGCATCGATGCGCTGATTTTTCGGCCAGAAGATCGTGTTGCCGTGCGTATAAGCGCGACCACTCAGCAGCCAGCCAACACTGCTAATTTTGATCTTATCGAGATCAAGCGCGCCGGGACCAAAGAGCATCTCGGCAAGCGCTCGCTCCTCCGGCGTCAGTCCGCGTGAACCAACCGGCTGATCATAATAGTCCGGCAGATCGGGCAGACGCGCCGTGGTTACCTGGAACGTCCCGCCCAGGCCGGCACTCGCGCTGCCGGATGCGCAGCCGCCGCCACCGCCGCCCAGCGCCCCAGCCAAACAAAGAAACGCCCGCTCGACCTGGCTGGAAAGCATGGGCGTCAGGGTCAAGATAGTTGTAATCAAAATCGCCGCCGCCAGGGCTACGCCGCTGGCCTGGGCCACATTGCTGCCAGTCTCGGAGCGAAGATCAGACCAAAAGAACATGTTCCTCGCCATATTTCACCTACCCTCAACCTATACACAACATCTGCTCCTCCAGTCTATGCTTTTGCTAGGGCGGCAGTCAATCAGGGCATGTAAACATTATGTAACTATTTTTATCAGCTCCTCATGCTGGGCGCGCGATAGCCGGCCTGGCTTTCACCTCTAAAGCCCAACTGCCAGATCCTGCTTAAGTCTAAGACCCGGCGCTGATACGCATTCTCCAGGCGCATTGATCTTTATGAACACCACGAAGCAAACATACCCACTGCTTTCCTTATCCGCAGCTTTTCCGATCTATCACCAATCATCTGGTCGCGGTACCCAGATCTTATATATTCCGGCAGCCGCATATCCGCGCCCTGCCGGCCCAGGAGGAATCTCATGTTCGATGCTAACTTTATTGCGAATCCGTACCCAACGTACCACCAGATGCAGGCCAATGGACGGCTACACTGGATCGATTTCGCGGGCGGCGCGTGGCTTGTCCCGCACTATGACGATGTCATGGCCATGTTCCGTGACGCGCGCTTCAGCGGCGCGCGTGCCGATCTGTTCACGCAACAGTTTCCGGAGGATCAGCGCCGGCAACTGCGCGAGTTTGAGGAGATTACCAGACTCTGGCTAGCCGCCATGAATGGCGAGGAGCATCTACGACTGCGGCGACTGCTGAACAAAGCTTTCACGCCGCGCGTCGTCGAGGCCATGCGCCCACGCATTCAGCGCCTGACCAACGAGCTGATCGACGAGTTCTACGCGCAGGGCGAGGTCGAGCTGATGCACCAGTTCGCGCATCCGCTGCCCGCGATTGTGATCGCCCAACTGCTCGGCGTGCCCCGCGAAGACCGCCGCCAGTTTGTGGGCTGGTCGGATCATCTCGCAACGTTTTTCAGCAGCCCGAAAGCGACGATCGAGCAGGGACGCGCGGCAAATGACGCGCTGGTCGCCATGCGCAACTACTTCCGCCCGATCGTAGCGCAGCGCCGCCAGCAACCCTGCGACGATCTGATCAGCCACATGATTGCAGTCGAGGAGCAGGGCGACATGTTCACCGAAGATCAGCTGCTGTCGCAGTGCACGCTTTTCCTGTTCGCCGGACACGAGACCACGCGCAATCTGATCGGCAACGGCGTGAAAGCGCTGCTGGATCACCCAGAGCAGCTGGAATTGCTGCGCCAGAATCCGGATCTGCTCCAAAGCGCGATCGACGAGATCGTGCGCTACGACTGTCCGGTGCAGCTGATTCCGCGGATCGTCACCGAAGATCTAGAGCTATTTGGTCAGTCACTCAAGCAGGGCCAGATTCTCCAGCTCATGCTTGGTGCCGCCAACCGCGATGCGGCGCAGTTCCCCGAGCCGGATCGCTTTGACATCACGCGCAGCTACAAACGCCCGGCCTCGTTCGGCTTCGGCGCGCACTTCTGCATCGGCATGCCGCTGGCCATGATGGAGATCGAGATCGCTTTCGGCACGCTGATCCGCCGCCTGCCCAACCTGCGCCTGGCCGGCCCGGCTGAGCGCTCACCGAACGTGACCCTGCGCGGATTCCATACGCTGCCGCTGGCCTTCGACACGGTGCAAGCGGCGATCGAGGAAGAGCAGCTGGTTGCTGTGTAACCAGCGGCCAAACAACCACTGCCGACACACACGGACCGGGCTGATCAGCTCGGTCCGTTATGTTGTATGCCGGAGCCAGCTATTCGCGATCGTTGCAAGGCCGTTGAAAGGCGCGTCTGCTACACTAACATTTGGATGATTGTGCGATCATCCCGATCGTATAGTGAGCATGGCAAAGCTTCGTTGCCGTTTGCGCTCCCACTCGACATAGCCAGATCCTTGACATTGCTTGGCTCTGCCTGTCTAAAGGAGATTTCGCATGTTCGACGCCAACTTCATCGCCAATCCGTACCCGACCTACCAGCAGCTGCTTGCCGGTGGCCGGATTCACTGGCTGGAAGCCGGCGGTGGCTCCTGGTTCATCCCGCACTATGCCGACGTGATGACCCTGCTGCGGAACCCGCATCTGGTGACGGCGCTCTCCGGCGCGTTCGTGCGGCAGCTGCCGGAAGCAGATCGCCATGAGCTTGACGACTTCGAAGACACCGTCAAGCTGTGGATTTCGGGCATGAACGGCGACGAGCATCTGCGGCTGCGACGACTGCTGAATAAAGCCTTCATACCCCGCATCATCGAAGCGATACGCCCACAGGTCCAGCGCCTGACCGACGAGTTGATCGACGAGTTCTCCGCGCAAGGCGAGGTCGAGCTGATGCGCCAGTTTGCCCATCCACTGCCCGCGCAGGTGATCGCCCAGCTGCTGGACGTGCCGCCCGAGGATCGCGACCGGTTTATAGATTGGTCGGATGCGCTCGGCGAGTTTTTTGGTAGCCTGCAGATAACGCTTCCGCAAGCACGTAAC
This sequence comes from Chloroflexota bacterium, assembly GCA_019240175.1. Lineage (GTDB taxonomy): Bacteria > Chloroflexota > Chloroflexia > Chloroflexales > Kallotenuaceae > LB3-1. The sequence continues at coordinate 9,858 of JAFAYS010000674.1, forward strand.
GCGAACAAGGCGCTGGTAGCGATGCGCGAGTACTTCCGGCCAATCGTGGCCGAGCGCCGCCGGCATCCGGGCGAAGATCTGATCAGCCTGATGATCGCCGTTGAAGAGCAAGGCGAGATGGTGACCGAAGATCAGTTGCTGGCGCAGTGCTCGCTCTTTCTGTTTGCCGGCCACGAGACCACGCGCAATCTGATCGGCAACGGCATGAAAGCGCTGCTCGACAATCCCGATCAGCTCGCGCTGCTACGCCAGAATCCGCATCTGCTGCCGAGCGCGATCGACGAGATCGTGCGCTACGACATTCCGATCCAGTTGATTCCGCGCTTAGCTGACGCGGACCTGGAAGTTGCCGGCCAGCAGATCAGGCAAGGCCAAATTGTGCAGATCATGCTGGCGTCGGCCAACCACGACGGCGCGGAGTTTCCCGAGCCCGACCGCTTTGACATCACACGCAGCTACAAGCGCACGGCGACCTTTGGCTTTGGGCCGCATATTTGCCTTGGGCTGCCGCTGGCGATGCTGGAACTTGAGATCGCCTTCAGCACGTTGATTCGACGCTTGCCGAACGTGCGGCTAGCCGGCCCTGCCGAGCGCGTGCCCAGCGTCGTGCTGCGCGCGTTTCACGTGCTGCCGCTGGCCTTCGATTCGGTGCAGCCTTCAGGCGAGGAGCGTGGCTAGCGCTGGCCTAGCGATCCACCGGCGCTGCCTGGCAACACACGGACCGGGCTAATCAGCTCGGTCCGATTGGGCTGTGTATCGTATGCCAGCATTCCCAGTTGGTGCAAGACGTTTGAAAGCATCGTTTGCTACACTAAAGTCGGATGATTCCGCGCTCACTCCGAGCGTATAGTGAGCAGGGCAAATCTTCACTGCCGCTCCCGTGTCCCTCTTCACTCAACCGTAACCAGATGCTTGACGTTGCTTGTCCCTGCCTGTCTAAAGGAGATTTCGCATGTTCGACGCCGATTTTATCGCCAATCCGTACCCGACGTACCAGCACATGCTGGCAACAGGAAGATTGCATTGGATGGAGGCTGCGGGCGGTGCGTGGCTGGTACCGCACTATGACGACGTGATGACCTTGTTCCGTGATTCACGGCTCACAACCTCGCGCTCCGATATTTTCTCCTGGCAATTTCCCGAAGAAGATCGGCACTACCTGCGCGACTTCTCCGAGATTACCAAGCTGTGGCTGTCGGGCATCGACGGCGAGGAGCACGTGCGACTGCGGCGGCTGCTGAACAAAGCCTTTACACCGGGCGTCGTCGAGGCTATGCGACCGCAGATTCAGCGCCTAACCGACGAGCTGATCGATACGTTCTACGCGCAGGGCGAGGTCGAGCTGATGCGCCAGTTCGCGCATTTGCTGCCCGCACTCGTGATCGGCCAGTTGCTCGGCGTGCCCCGCGAGGACCGTCATCTCTTCGTCAAGTGGTCCGACGATCTGGCAGCCTTTTTGAGCAGCCTCAGCGCTACGCTCGACATGGCCCGCCGTGCGAACGACGCGCTGGCCTCGATGCGCGAGTACTTCCGCCCGATCGTGGCCGAGCGCCGCCAGCAGCCCGGCGAGGATCTGGTCAGCCTGATGATTCTGTCCGAGGAGCAGGGCCGAACCTTCACCGAAGATCAGCTGCTGGCGCAATGCTCGCTCTTTCTGTTCGCTGGCCACGAGACCACGCGCAATCTGATCGGCAACGGCATGAAAGCGCTGCTCGATCATCCGGAGCAGCTGGAATTGCTGCGTCAGAACTCAGATCTGCTCCCAAGCGCGATCGACGAGATTGTGCGCTACGACTCGCCGGTGCAGATGATCCCGCGAGTGGTGGGCGAGGACCTTGAGCTGTTCGGCCAGCAGATCAAGCAGAGCCAGGTGGTGCAACTGCTGCTGGGCGCGGCCAATCGCGACGCGGCGCAGTTTCCCGAGCCGGATCGCTTCGACATCACGCGTAGCTACAAGCGCCCGGCCTCGTTTGGCTTTGGCGCGCACTTCTGCATCGGCATGCCGCTGGCCATGCTAGAGATCGAGATCGCCTTCAACACGCTGGTGCGCCGCCTGCCGAATCTGCGCCTGGCCGGCCCGGCTGAGCGCTCGCCGAACTTTGGTCTGCGCGGCTTCCACACGTTGCCGCTGGCCTTCGATCCCGTGCAGTCGCCGATCGAGGAAGAGCGGCTGGCGCTGGCCTAGCGATCCGCCGACGTTTCCTGACCACCGACACGGACCGGGCTGCTTAGCTCGGTCCGCTGTTATGCCGCAGTTAGCTATTGGCGATCGCTGCAAGAACGTTGAAAAGCGCGCCTGCTACACTAAAGTTGGATGATTCCACCCTCACGCCGAGCGTATAGTGAGCATGGCAGCGCCGCAACCGCTGCCGTTTGCGCTCCTATTCGACGTAGCCAGATTCTTTCTCTTTCACGCTGTCCTTCTCAAGGAGACATCCTGATGTTCGACGCCAACTTCATCGCCGATCCGTACCCGACGTACCAGCAGATGCTCGCCGATGGCCGGATTCACTGGCTGGATTTCGGCGGCGGCGCGTGGTTCATCCCGCACTATGCCGACGTGATGACCCTGCTGCGGAACCCGCATCTGGTGACGGCGCTCTCCGGCGCGTTCTCCCGTCACCTGCCGGAAGCAGATCGCCATGAGCTTGACGACTTCGAGGACACCGTCAAGCTGTGGATCTCGGGCATGAACGGCGACGAGCATCTGCGACTGCGGCGCTTGCTGAACAAAGCCTTCACGCCGCGCATCATCGAAGCGATACGGCCACAGGTCCAGCAGCTGACCGACGAGCTGATTGATACGTTTGACGCGCAGGGCGAGGTCGAGCTGATGCGCCAGTTCGCGCATCAGCTGCCGGCGCTGGTGATCGCCCAGCTGCTGGACGTGCCGCCCGAAGATCGCGACCGGTTTGTGCATTGGTCGGACGCAATTGGCGAGTTCTTTGGCAGCCCGCAAATCACGATCCCGCAGGCGCGCGGCGCAAGCCAGGCGCTGGTGGCAATGCGCGAGTACTTCCGCCCGATCGTGGCCGAGCGCCGTCGGCAGCCGGGCGAGGATCTGATCAGCCTGATGATCGCCGTTGAAGAGCAGGGCGAGATGGTCACCGAGGATCAGCTGCTGGCGCAGTGCTCGCTCTTCCTGTTTGGCGGCCACGAGACCACGCGCAATCTGATCGGCAACGGCATGAAAGCGCTGCTCGACAATCCCGATCAGCTCGCGCTGCTGCGCCAGAACCCGCAGCTCATTCAAGGCGCGGTTGAAGAGATCGTGCGCTACGACATTCCGATCCAGTTCATCCCGCGTCTCGTGGACGCAGACCTGGAAGTTGCCGGTCAGCAGATCAAGCAGGGCCAGATCATGCAGATCGTGCTGGCGGCGGCTAACCGCGACGGCGCGGAGTTTCCCGATCCGGATCGCTTCGACATCACGCGTAGCTATAAACGCAGCGCCACCTTTGGCTTTGGGCCGCATATCTGCCTGGGACTGCCGCTGGCGATGATGGAGCTTGAGATCGCCATCAGCACGCTGGTGCAACGCTTGCCGAACTTAAGGCTGGCTGGTGCCGCCGAGCGCTTGCCCAGTGTGGCGCTGCGCGCGTTTCATGTGCTGCCGCTGGCCTTCGATCCGGTCCAGTCGCCGGCGGACGAGACGCAGACCACGGCGGCGTAACCAGCGCACTTCGTGTACAGCTGACAGATGTCGGATCGAGCTATCTGCTCGATCCGACATCTATTCCTCACGAAATTTGGTTGACAGCACACCTGTAGAAATGCAAGAATACACCGTTATCATTGATGCAATTCGTTTCCCTGACGCTACAAACGTGTCCGAATTCATATTTATGTATTCGCATTGATCTCGCTTTTCCTCCGCCGATCTCGTTACCACAAAGGAGCTAATGTATGGCAAATGTGTTTATCAGCCATCGCGCGAGTGATGCTCAGCTGGCAGAGCGACTGTCACGCGAACTACGCGACGCAGGTCATCAGGTCTGGCTTGATGAGTGGGAGATCGGGCTAGGCGACTCGATTGTCGAGCGCATGAATGAGGGATTGCAAGGCGCGGCCTATGTTGTGGTCTGCTACTCGGCAGCCGGTGTTACTTCGCCATGGATGAGCCGCGAGTGGGCGTCTGCCCTGGCGCGACAGCTTGAAGGACATGGCGTCAAAATCTTACCCGTTCGGCTCTCCGATGGTCCGCCCCCTGCAATCCTCGCCGACCTGCGCTACGCCGATCTTGTCAAAGACTGGCAGCGTGGCGTTGGTGAGCTACTGCGCGCACTACGGTGAGCGCCATGATTAAACAGGTCCTGATCGCGCATGCCGAAGGCGAAGAGCATTTAGCGGAAGTGCTGGCCGGGCCGATCACTGAGGCCGGCTACGAGGTCACGCACCGCGACACAATCTTGGTTGGCGATTCCATACTTGAGGAAGCTTCAAAAATATTGCAGATTGGCGGCGCGCTGGTCATCTGTGGCACGGTAACGGCGATCGGAACGGGCTGGGCGCATTTGCTGGTACAGGCGGCACGACAGCATCAGCGCGCACGAATTTTTGTTGTGCAAATGGAAAAGAACGCCTATGTTCAGGCGCTTTCCCACGATGAAAAAGTAGCGCTCTACTGGCAAGATCCAGCCAGGGCTGCCAAAGAGCTGATCACAGCGTTGAAAAAGCATTATCCGCTCGACGAGGCAGACGCCCGCGCGAAGCACCATCGTACTGCGGAGCAGCGCTACCGTGATCTGGCGCTCCATTCGTGCGATATCATCGACCTGGCGAATCTGCCCGAGAACGATCGGCATGTCGCGACGCGCCAGCTTGAGCTGCGACGGTTGTATGTGGCGCTGCGTGTGCGCGTAGAGCTTCCGCTTGGCATGGATGCAGCCGACGCCGATCTTGAAGCGCTCGAAAAGCGACGGCTGATGCAGCTGCGCAGCCTGGCCGGCTGGACCACAGGCGAGATGGCCCCGGCACTGGACGTGAACAAACGCGTCTCGGTCGGTGAGCGCCTGGCAGTCGCGAAGCGGCTGGTGGTGCTGGGCGATCCCGGCGCGGGCAAGACAACGCTGATTCGCTGGATCGCGACGGCCTACCTGCTGCGCCTCAAAAATGATCCCGATTGGAACGCGCTGCCTGACGTTGGAACGCTACCGGATGCGAATTGGCTACCGATTATTGTGCGCTGCCGTGATCTCGATCAGAATTGTTTGACCGGCACGCTTGACGATATTCTGGGCCATACGCTGCGCCGCGCCGAGATGTCGGACGCCGAGTGTAAGGCGCTGCAAACGGTGCTGATCGACAAGCTGCGCGCCGGCGAGGCGCTGCTGCTGCTGGACGGACTGGACGAGATCACCGATCCCGGCGTGCGGGTGCGCTTCTGCCGCCAGCTTGAGCAGATCCATCTCGCCTATCCCAACGCGCCGATGATCGCT
>JAFAYS010000752.1 GCA_019240175.1 Chloroflexota bacterium
ACGGCACCGCCGACGCGGGCGTGCTGGCCAACGAAACGCCGCTGACGATCTGCATTCGGCGCTTCCTGGCCGAGCATCCCGAGGCTGCCCGCGCGCTCTTCGGCGAGTCGCGGCTGCCTACGCTGGCGCAGTACGATCCGCTGAGCCGCTTCTTCGAGACGCAGGACGGCACGCTGCTTTTTTCCGGCGCGAACGGCGTTCCCCTGACGCGCTATCACATCGCCGATACGGGCGGCCTGATCGACTATGCCGCGATGCTGGCTTTTCTCGACGAGTGGGGCTTCGATCCGCTGGCGACGCTTCAGGATACTGGGCTGCGCGGCGTGCGTCCGCTGCCCTTTGTCTATGTTTTTGGCCGCTCACACTTTCCGGTCTCGTTTTTTGGCGCGAACATTTATCCCGAAAATATTAGCGTGGGCCTGGAGCAACCGGAGGTCCAGGATTGGGTCACGGGCAAGTTCGTGCTGGAGGTCACAGAGGACGCCGACCGCAATCGTTGGCTGGCGATCGCGGTTGAGCTAGCGCCGAATGTGAGCGCCGACGACGCCAAGCAGCAGGCGATCGCCGCCTCGATCCTGGCGCAGCTGCGGCGACTCAACAGCGAGTTCGCGCACTACGTCCCAGCCGAATACCAGCAGCTTCAGGTCACACTGCGACCACTGGCCGATCCCAACTATTTCCCCGTCGGCGTGAAGCACCGCTACACTCGCAAAACTGAACCAGACAAATAGTTATGTCAATAAAAAGAACATGCTACACTGAAATCAGCAGCGGCGAGCAATCCTGGCTGCATCACACGCTGATCGCCAGCCGCCAAGCTTTGTAGAGGAGAAGCAACCATGGCTAGTGGAGAACAAACCGAGATCCGACCACAGCCGAGCAGAGCTGCGGTTCAGACCCAGCGCTTGATCACCTGGCTGCACACGCGATTTTTTCGGCTCAGCGGCGGCAAGATCGGCGGGCGCATGGCTGGCTGTCCTGTTTTGCTGCTCACCACCAAGGGGCGCAAAACCGGCAAAGAGCGCGTCACACCGCTGCTCTATATTCCCGACGACGAGAACTTCGTGCTGATCGCGTCCAACGGCGGCGTGCCCAACCATCCGGCCTGGTACTGGAACATGCAGTCCAACCCTGAGGTTACGGTCGAGGTCGGCAGTCGTAAGCTGCGGGTGCGTGCCGAAGACGCAACGGGTGCCGAGCGTGAGCGACTCTGGGCCAAAGCCGTCAGCATGTACAGCGGCTACGCCGACTACCAGAAGCGCACCAAGCGCGAAATCCCGGTAGTGATCCTGCGCCAGGTCAGCGGCTAAGGTGTAGAACAGCATATCAGCGCCAGCGTCCTAGGTTCTAGGTTCTTAGTTCTAGGTTCTTAGTTCTAGGTTCTTTTGAGACCATACCTGACACACTGCTCTGCTATCGTTGATCGATTTAAAGGAGCGAGCTACATGAAACGCAAAGCCTATGTTCTGGTGTTCGATGGCCTGGCGGATTGGGAGCCTGCTCACGTGCTGCCTGAGATCGCCAACTCCGGCAAGTTCGAGGTCGTGACGGTCGGCTTTTCGCCGGCGGCGGTGCGCAGCATGGGCGGCTTCAAGATTCTGCCCGACATCACACTCGACGAGGTGCGTCCCGACGAGGCTAGCATCATGATCTTGCCCGGCGGCGACATGTGGGCCGAAAAATCATATCCTGAGTTGATCGCGCTGCTGCACCGGCTGCACGGGGAAGGCGCGATCATCGCGGCGATCTGCGGTGCGACGCTTGAGATCGTGCGCTCGGGGCTGACGAATAGCGCTCGGCATACCAGCAACGATCGCGACTGGCTCAAGAGCATCATTCCTGACTACCAGGACGAGGCGCGCTACGTCGATGCGATGGCCGTCAGCGATAACAACGTGATCACCGCCAACGGCCTGGCCAATGTCGAGTTCACCCGTGAGATCATCGGCCAGCTGGGCATCTACGACGCCGACGATACGCAGCGCTGGTACGAGATGTTCAAGCACGGCAAGTTTCAGGTGCTCAACAGCGCCGCCTAGATCAAACCTCACCACCGGCAAGCGTTTTGTCTTGCCGGTGGGTCTTTTCAAGCTGAAGGATTCACGAATGCAGCAGCGGCAAATGGTAGGCTCAGGCACCGAGTGGGAAGAGTTATTCGGCTACTCGCGGGCGGTGCGCGTCGGCAATATCGTCGAGGTAGCCGGCACAACCGCCGTGGATGAGCGCGGCGCGGTGATCGGCATCGACGATCCGTTCGCCCAGACAAGCTACATTCTGAGCAAGATCGAGCGGGCGCTGGCAGCGCTCGGCGCGTCCCTGAGCGATGTGGTGCGCACCCGCATGTTTGTTGTCGACATTCAACAGTCGAGCGAGATCGGGCGCGCGCATGGCCTGGTTTTTGGCGAGATCAAGCCGGTCGCGACGATGGTCGAAGTGCGGGCGCTGATCGATCCCCAGCTGCTGGTCGAGATCGAAGTCACGGCGATCCTGCCCGAGTAGCTGAGGTTCGATCACCCGATGTGCCGCATCATCTTTGAGCCCATCACCGAGAACAACTGGCGCGCAACGCTGGAACTGGGCGTGCATCCCGAACAGCAGGATTTCGTCGCCGATTTCGCCCCGATCGCGACGATCATCCTGGCCAAAGCGTTTATCCGTCCCGGCGGCAAGATCTGGCAGCCCTACGCGATCTACGCCGACGACACGCTGATCGGCTTGATCGCGCTAGCCTACAGCCTCGGCAGCGCCGACGACTACTGGATCTATCACTTTTTCA
>JAFAYS010000818.1 GCA_019240175.1 Chloroflexota bacterium
GTGCGGCGAGGAAGGCGCGGAGGCCCTCAGTGAAGGCCCTCACCCCCGGCCCCTCTCCCGCTGCGGCAGGCGAGGGGAGACTTGTGGTACTTTCTTTATTCCTTTGTTCTTTGTTCTCTTGTTCTTGGTTCTTTTGTTCTCCGTTAGGTTCTAGGTTCTTAGTTCTAGGTTCTTCTACCACGTACGCCACCAGCCGTGGGCCGCCCGTCTCCTCACGCACAATCACGGCAGCCTCACGCACGGCCTCATGCCTGCGCAGCACGGCCTCGATCTCGCCCAGCTCGATGCGGAAGCCACGGATCTTAACCTGCTGGTCGATGCGACCCCCAAACGCGATCGTGCCGTCGGCCTGGTAGCGTGCCAGATCGCCGGTGCGGTAGAGACGTGATCCGGGATTGGCGGCAAACGGATCGGGAACGAAGGCCAGCGCTGTGCGTCGCGGATCGTCGAGGTAGCCGCGACCCACGCCGTCGCCGCCGACATACAGCTCACCGGACACACCCACCGGCAGCGGGCGCAGCTGATGGTCGAGGATATAAAGCCGAGTGTTCGCCACCGGACGGCCAATCGGCACGCGCTGCGCCACAGGCGGCACGGCGATCGGATGATGCGTCACGTCATCCGAGCACTCGGTCGGGCCATACGCGTTCAGCAGCGGCGTTTGTGGATACAGATCGAGCCAGGCACGGCAGAGATCGGCGGGCAACTCTTCGCCGGTGGGCACCAGCCAGCGCAGCGCGGAAAGCGGGTAGCGCGCGGCTCCATCCGCCGACGCCTCGGACAGCATGGCGCGCAGCAGCGAGGGTACGACCTCCAAGATCGTGACCTTCCGCGTCTCGACGGTTGCCAGCAGTTGGGCCGGATCATGCGCGATCACGTCCGGCACGATCACGACCTGCCCGCCGACCAGCAGCGCCGCCAAAAATTGCCAGACCGAAATATCGAAGCTTTGCGATGCGTTCTGTACGATCACATCGTCGGCGGTCAGGTCTAGCTCCGCGATCTTGGCATACAGATGATTGATCATGCCGCGCTGCTCGACCATCACACCCTTGGGCTGACCGGTTGAGCCCGAGGTGTAGATCACATACGCCAGGTTGTGCGGCCTACTCACGACTGTGTCATCCAGCGGCACGTCGGCAGCCTGCTCAAGCGTCTCGATGCTGGCAATCACCGGGCGGTCAGCATCCTGATCACGTAGCGCCGTTTCCAGCAGCGGCTCAAGTGCGCGGCCCGTCAGCACCAGCGGCGTTCGGCTGTGCGCGATCACATGTTGCAGGCGGCTGGCCGGATACAGCGGATCGAGCGGCAGATACGCGCCGCCAGCCTTGAAAATCGCCAGCACCGCGACCAGAAAATCAATGCTCCGCTCGGCCAGCAGCCCAACCACAACTTCCGGGCCGACGCCACGCTGCGCTAGCTGCGTCGCGATCGTCGTGGCGCGCTGCTCAAGCTCACGATAGGTCGCCTGCGCGTCGTCGCAGCGAGCGGCGATCGCGTCCGGCGTGCGCGCCGCCTGCGCCGCAAACAGCTGCGCGAACGACTCGCTCGCGGGATAGGCGCGTTCGGTTGCGTTCCAGGTGTGCAGCAGCTGCGTCCGCTCCTCATCCGTCAGCGGCGATAGCGTCCGCAGTGGCTGCGCCGGCTCCGCAACCAGTCCGATCAGTAGCTGCCGGAAATGCCGCAGCATCCGCTGGATCGTCGCGGCATCAAAGCGGCGCTGATCGTAGTTGATCTTGAGCGCGATCTCAGCGCCTGGCTCGACGCCCACCGTCAGCGGATAGCCTGTGCGCTCTAGCAGATTCACGTCGCGAATATCGACGCTGCCGGTCAGCGCTTGCAGCGAGGCGTCGGTCGGGTAGTTGCCCAACACCAGAATGCTCTCGAAGAGCCGCGTCCCGCGCGGCACGTCGCTCCAGCTCTGGATCTCGACCAGCGGGCTGTAGCTATATTTCTGGCGCTGCACCTGCTGCCGCTGGATCTGCTCCAGCCACGGGCCAACCTCGCCGGGGTCGGGGATGGCCACGCGCACCGGCAGCGTGTTGATGAAGTTGCCGACCATCGACTCAACACCAGTCAGCTCGGGCGGTCTGCCCGAAACGGTGATGCCGAAGACCACATCTTGCGCGCCGCTGTACTGGCTGAGCAGCAGCGCCCACGCGCCTTGAAACAGCGCGCTCAATGTCAGCTTGCGGCGATTCACAAACGCGTTCAGCGCCGCGCTGTGCTCCGGCGACAAAAACAAATATTCCTCGGCGTAGCGCTCATCCTGCTCCGCCACACGCTCGGCATCGCGATCCACGCCTAGCGCCGTCGGCGCGTCAAAGCCGCGCAGTGTTTCACGCCAGAAGCGCTCGGACTGCGCAACATCTTGTCGCAGCAGCCAGGCGATATAATCGCTAAACGGGCGGCTCGGCTCGGCTACTGGCTCACGACCCGCCGCCAGATCGCCATACGCTTGGAGCACATCCTTGAGAATCAGCACCAGGCACCAGCCGTCGACCAGCAGATGATGATGGCTCCACACCAGATGATAGGCGGTATCGGCCAGGCGAATCAGCGTCAGCCGCAGCAGCGGAGCCTTGGTCAGATCGAAGCCCTGGCGGTAGTCGGCCTCGTAA
>JAFAYS010000882.1 GCA_019240175.1 Chloroflexota bacterium
TTCCCACACGCTCCAGGTCGCGAACGACGAAGGATCGTCGGCCTGTCGCAGCAGCTGCACGCTGATGCAGCCGGGCTGTGCCGCGATCTTGGGCCGCAGCTGCTCGTAGAATGCCAAAAATTCCTCGACGCGATCCGGCTGAAAATACATCCGCACAAGTCGTGTTAGCATCAATGCAACCTACAACGAATAGCTTTCAAGCTCGCGGGCCACTGACGCATCGCCGGTGAAGCCGCCGGCGCGCACCTCGGCGATCGCCTGCTCCTCGGGCTCGGTATACTCCGCGCTAAAGTGGATCAGCGCCAGCCGCCGCACACCGCAGCGCGCCGCGATCTCACCAGCCTGCCGTGGCGTGGTATGCGTATAGTTGTTGACCGGATCGGTGACAGTCGCCTCGTGGATCAGCGTGTGCGCTCCCTGCGCGAACTGCTCAAGCTCAGAACAGGGCTCGGTATCCGCCGAGTAAACCAGCGTCTGCTGCCGCTCATGGTCGACGATCTTAACCGCCAGCGTGGGCCGGCTGTGGCGCACGGGCGTCGTCGAGATCGTGTAGGCGTCGATGGTCAGCACCTGGTGATCGATCGTCTCCGGCAGCTCGTGCCAGGCTGTGGCGCACATCTGGCCGTGCTGCTCAAGCTCCAGCGCATCGACCAGCCGCCGTGCCATACTCAGCGTGGACGTGTTAGCATACACATCAAAGGTGCCGGGATACTGCGCCAGCCACAGATGAAAGAGCAGCGCGGGCAGGCCGTAGATATGATCGGTATGGTTGTGCGTCAGCAGCACGCCGCGCAGGCTTTTCGGATCGATGTCGGCGCGCAATAGCTGCTGGTAGGCTCGTCCGCCACAGTCGATCAACAGACCACCCGCTGGCGAATCCCAGACCAAAGACGTATTATCGCGATCGCGGTCGGGCAGAGCCGTTCCCGCGCCCAAAATAACGACACGTTGACTCATACTTGTTTACTCCTAAACGCGCGATCGAGTATAGAGGCGAGGTGAGAGCGTGTCAATCGAACGGGGAAGAACCTAGAACCTAGAACTTAGAACCTAACGAACAAAGGAACAAAAAAACAAACGAACAAAGAACAGGGAAGTACCTTTATCCCCTTCGCCTGCCGCAACCCGGGTACCATGTCCAGAGGGCACCCGGTGTGGAAGCCCGCTGAGGTTCCGGGCAAGGGGAAGGCGAAGCCGGGGATGAGGGCCATTCACACGAACAACAATCAACCAGTTATCAAGAGCAGAGCATGACACGTATCGCATATTTCGACTGTTTTTCGGGCATTAGCGGCGATATGACTCTGGGCGCGCTCGTCGACGCCGGACTCGATCCAGCCGCGCTGGAGGCCGAGCTACGCAAGCTCAACGTCGAGGGCTGGACGATCACCGCCGAGCCTGTGGTGCGCTACAGCATGTCGGGAACCAAGCTGCATGTGCGCACCAGCGAGCAGCACGTTCACCGTCATCTCAGCGATATTGCGGCGCTTCTGGCTGCTAGCGCGCTCGATCAGGACGTGCAGCAGCGCGCGCTGGCGATCTTCACGCGCCTGGCCGACGCCGAAGCTGCCGCGCATGGCACCACGCGCGATGAGGTACACTTCCACGAGGTCGGCGCGCTCGACGCGATCGTGGACATTGTCGGGGCGGTGATTGGGCTGAAGCTGCTGGGCATCGAGCGGGTCTATGCCTCGGCGCTGCCGCTGGGGAGCGGCTGGATCAACGCGGCGCATGGCCGCATCCCGGTGCCGGGACCGGCGGTGCTGCACCTGCTGGGCGCAGTCAGTGCGCCGATCCAGGACGACACCACGCCCTTTGAGCTAGTCACGCCCACCGGCGCGGCGATTCTGGCCGAGCTGGCAACCTTCGAGCGTCCTGCGCTCACGCTCACGGCAACCGGCTATGGCTTCGGTGAGCGCGACATCGGACGGCTCAATGCGGTGCGGGTCTGGCTCGGTGAGACAAAGCTGGCTGAGCACGATCCAGCGTTGGCGACGATCGGTGGAGAGACGCACGATCAGGTGGTGCTGCTGGAAACCAACATCGACGACCAGCCAGCCGAGCAGCTCGCGTATGTCGCAGAGCGTTTGCTGGGCCAGGGCGTGCTGGATGTGTGGTGGACGCCGATCGGGATGAAGAAAGGTCGTAGCGCGCAGATGCTCTCGGCGCTGGTTCGTCCCACCGACGAGCAGGCGGCGGTCGAGACGATCTTTCGTGAGACGACCAGTCTCGGGATTCGGCGGCAGCCAATCGAGCGCTGGATCTGCGAACGCGACAGCCGGCAGGTGACAACGCCGTGGGGTCCGGTGCGGGTCAAAGAGCAGCGCTGGGGAGGCAAGCTGCTCGGCGTCGCGCCCGAGTACGACGATTGTGCGCGGATCGCGCGGGAGCAGGGCATTGCGCTGCGGGAAATCTATCTCGCAGTCCACGAAGCGATCCGGCGTGAGTGAAACGCTGATACGCCAGTTAGTCAGCCAGCGGCCCTGCGGCTTGCTGACGGACATCGACGGCACGATCAGCCCGATCGCGACCACGCCCGACGCCGCGCAAGTTTCAGCGGCGGCTCGTGAAGCACTGCGGCGGCTTGCTCAGCAGCTAGAGCTGGTCGCCGTGATCTCGGGGCGCGCCGCCGCCGATGCCGCCGCGCTGGTTGGTCTGCCTGAGCTGATCTATATCGGCAATCACGGGCTGGAGCTAGCGCAGGCTGGCGTGGTGCAGCCAGTGCCCGACGCGGTCGCGTACATTCCGGTGATCGACGAGGTGCTGCGCAGTGCCCAGGAGCGCATCGCGCTGACGGGCATACTCTTCGAAAACAAGGGTGTGACGGCGTCGGTTCACTACCGCATGGCTGAGCAGCCCGCGCAAGCCCAGTTGCTGATCGGCGCGATTCTCCACGAGTTGAGCGCCCAGCATGGCCTGGTGCTCACGCCGGGCCGAATGGTCTGGGAGCTGCGACCACCGCTGGCGATCGACAAGGGCACGGCGGCGCGACGGCTGGTAACTGCGTATGCGCTGCGCAGCGTGATCTTTGTAGGCGACGATCGCACGGATACCGACGCGTTTCGTGCGCTGCGTGAGCTACGGGCGCAAGGCGTCTGCGCGGCGCTCAACGTGGGCGTTGCCGGCAGCGAAACGCCCG
>JAFAYS010000900.1 GCA_019240175.1 Chloroflexota bacterium
TCACCGTACCTCATTGCTTTTTAGGGTTACGAATACGCTATGCCTGCTGCTCCTGGCCGCGCTGCGCGAGCGCCAGCTGGTGCTGGTGCAGCCGCGCGTAGTAGCCGCCGTGCCGCAGCAGCTCGCTATGGGTTCCGTCTTCCACGATCTTGCCGCGATGCATCACAATGATCCGGTCGGCGTCGCGAATCGTGCTCAGCCGGTGCGCGATCACCACGCTGGTGCGCGTGTGCAAAATGCGATGCAGCGCCTCCTGGATCAGCGCCTCGGTCGCGGTGTCGATGCTGCTGGTCGCTTCGTCCAGCACCAGCACGCCCTCGGGACTCAGCGCGATCGCGCGGGCCAGGGCCAGCAGTTGCCGCTGCCCGATCGAGAGGTTGGTGCCACCCGGCAGCACTTTGTACTCGTACGTGTCCGGCAACTGCTCGATAAAGCGCGCGGCGTTCGAGATCTCGGCGGCGCGGCGGATGTCGGCATCGCTGATGTCCTGACGATAAAGTCGAATATTGGTCGCGATCGTGCCGGCCAGGCAGACCGGATCTTGCGGCACGACCGCCACCGAGCGACGTAGCGCCTCAAGCTTCATGCGCTTGATGTCGATGCCGTCGAGCAGCACCTGGCCTTGCTGTGGATCGTAAAGCCGCGCCAGCAGACCGACCATGCTCGATTTGCCAGCGCCGGTCGCGCCCACAATCGCGATATTTTGCCCGGCAGGAATCGTCAGCGACAGATCGCGCAGCACGGGCTCGTCGGCTATGTAGGCGAAGCTCACGTTGCGCATTTCGATCGCGCCGCGTACGCGTGGCAGCTCGACCGGCTTGTGTGGCGTGAGGACGCTCGGCGCAGTTTGTAGCATGCGCTGCACGCGCTCAGCCGCGCCCAGGCCAATCTGCACCGAGTTGTACTCCTCGGACAGCCGCAGCACTGGCTGAAAGGCGCGCTCGGTGTATTGTACAAAGGCCACCAACGTGCCCAGCGTGGCCCAGCCTGCCAGCACGCCGCGACCGCCGCCGTAGAGCACGGCAGCCGTGCCAAAGGCCGCCAGCACCTCTTGCACGGCCAGAAAAACCGCGCTATTGCGCCGCAGCACCAGCAGCGCCTGGCGATAGCCCATATTATAGCCGTCAAACTCGTCGACGCTGGCCGGCTGCCGCCCAAAAAGCTGCACGAGCGTCATGCCGTGGAGCTGCTCGTTGAGAAAGCCGCTGATGCGCGCCAGCGCTGTGCGCTCACCCGTCGACGAGCCGCGAATACGCCGCCGAAAATAGCGTGTTACCAGCATCAGCACCGGCAGCACCGCCAGCGCCAGCAGCGCCAGCCGCCAGTTGACGGCAAACATCACCCCGACGATCGCGATCAGCGTGACGCTCTCGGTCAAGATGATCACGACGCTGCTCGACAGCAGTTGATTCAGCGCGTCAATGTCGCTGGTCAGGCGCGTCACCAGATCGCCGGTGGGTATGCGGCCAAAAAAGTCCTGGCTTTGGCGCAAAATATGATCGAATAGTCGCGTCCGCAGATCGGCGAGGCCACGCTGCCCGGCCTGCTGAAGAAAAAACGTCTGGATGTATTGCAGCACAAAGGCCCCGATCGCAGCGCCGCCGTACATGACCGCCAGCGGAATCAGCGCGGCTTTATCGCGCTGGGCGATCGGACCGTCGATCGCGCGCTGGAGCAGATACGGCGGCACCACGTTGAAGGCCGCCGTGGCCAGCAGCATCAGCAGCGCCAGCAGCAGCGGCTTCCAGTGCGGACGCATCGTCGTCACCATCAGCCCAAAGAGCGCTGCGTCCTGGTTGAGCGCTGGACTTTTATCTGGTGGTTTGCTTGGTTGTTTGGTTGTCATCTCCGAATCTCGCTTCTCTTCTTTACATGGATTACATGGGTTGGGGGCGCAGCAAGCAGTGCCCTTACAAGCTCCATCGTGGGCGCAGCAAGCAGCGCCCTTACATTCTTTGTTCTTCCGTTAGGTTCTGGGTTCTAGGTTCTAGGTTCTTCCGTCTCCGACTGCTGTAGCTCACGCCGGTACATCGCCGCATAGCGTCCTTGTTGGGCAAGCAGCTCGCGGTGCGTGCCGCGCTCGACGATGCGCCCGTCTTCCAGTACGATGATCTGATCGGCCTCGCGCACCGCCGCCAGTCGCTGGCTGACGATCAATGTTGTGCGCTGCGTGCGGGCGCTGCTCAGCTCATGCACGATCTCGGCGGCGGTCTTGGTATCGACGCTGGCCAGCGCATCATCCAGCAGCAGGATCTGCGGGTCGCGCACAAGTGCCCGCGCGATGGCGGTGCGCTGCTTCTGTCCGCCCGAAAGCGAGGCCCCGCGCTCGCCGACGATCGTGGCCAGGCCCTGGGGCAGCTGCACCAGATCGTTGCTCAGCCGCGCAGCCTCGACCGCGCTCAGAACACGCTCGTCGGGCACGTCTTTGAGGCCGAAGGTGATGTTGTCGCGCAGCGGCATGCTGAAAAGCAGCGTTTCCTGCGGCACCAGCGCGATCGCCTGGCGCAGATGCTTGAGCTTGTACCTGCGCGCGTCAACGCCGTCGACCAGCACCTGTCCGGCGTCGGGATCGCGAATCCGTCCGATCAGGCTCAGCAGCGTGCTTTTGCCCGCGCCGGTCGCGCCGACGATGCCGAGCGTTGTGCCGGCTGGAATATCGACCGAGATGTCGCGCAAGATCCAGCGATGGTCGGAGCGCACGCCAACATTCTCGAAGCGCAGATCGCCTCGAAGCGTCCCGCTGATCGCCTCGGGGCCGTCGGCGATGCTGGGTTGTCGCAGCAGCACCTCGCCGATGCGTCCCGCCGCCGCGCTGCCCTGCTGGAGTCGCTCAAGCGCGCGGCTCAGCTGCTGGGCGGCGTTGCTCAGCAGCCCCAGATACACGATGAACTGCACGTACTGGCCGATCGTCAGGCTGCCGTCGATGATCATGATGCCGCCCAGGCCCAGCACGATCGCCCGTGCGACCATGACCACCAGACTCGGCAGCGGCGTGATCGCGCTGGATCGCAGCACAAAGGCCAGATTTTGCTGGGCGTAGCGATCGTTGAGCCGCCGAAAATCGCCGACGACCGCCTGCTCCTGCGTGTACGCTGAGATCATGCGTACGGCGCTGAGATGCTCCTGCGTAAAGGCCGATAGCAAGGCCAGATCGCGCTGCACCTTGTCGAAGGCGCGCTCGACGATGCGGCCCAGCCCCACCTGCACGCCGATACTGACCGCCAGCATGATCACCACGATGCCGGCCAGCAGCGGGCTGGTCAGCGCCATCAGCGTACAACCGATCGTCAACAAGAACAGTGCATGAACCGACATCTGAAAGCCGGCGCTGTAGAAGCGCCAGATGTAGATAAAATCGCTGGTGGCGCGCGACAGCAGATCGCCGGTGCCGTACTGGCGCATGGCGCGCTGGTCCAGCGTTAAGATTGTGTTGAACAGATCCTGGCTCATCTGGTACGACACACCGACCGCGATCGTGCCGCTGAGCATCCGCAGCCGGTAGCGAAAGAAGGCCAGCGTTGCCGCCAGCCCGATCAGGCCCAGCGCGTAGTAGCCCAGCACCTGCACCCGAAACACCGCCAGCAGCTCGTCGACGGCCCAGCCCAGCAAGGTCGGGCTGAACGCGCTGGCGCTCGCGCCGATCAGGCCGTACACCAGGCCAATCAGCAGCAGGCCGCGATAAGGCCGCATATATGGCAGCAGAAAGCGTAGTCCTGTGTCGCGCAATCGTTTTTCCCCTTCTCCAAAAGCGAGAGACACACAAACGAGCGCTGTGGCTGTTCGTGTGTCTGCTGCGCTGTCAATTATACCCTGTCATCGTTTGGTCTGAGACATGCGCTCACACAACCCACCGCTTGCCTAGCCGATCCGCGCCTTCATCCACGGATTGCTGTTGTGGAAGTCGGCCACCGCGTTGCCGGGATGCACCAGCGTATCGCAGAAGGTGCGATCCTCATCCGAGAGCGTCAGATCGAGCACCTTGAGCTGATCTTCAAGCTGCTCCATGGTGCGCGGCCCGGTGATCGGCGAGGTAATGCCCGGCTGATCTTTGCACCACAGCAGCGCCAGCTGGCTGCTGGTCAGGTCGTGCTCCTGCGCGTGCGCCGCCAGCCCCTGCGCGACTTCCAGCGCCTGCGGCGAGATGCGATCCACGAACTGGCCTTGCCCGCCAGCTCGCGCGGCCCGCGAGTCGTTGGGAAAATCCTGGCCCTGGGCGTAGCGTCCGCCGAGAATACCGCCAGCCAGCGGCGACCACGGCAGCAGCGCCAGGCCATACTTTTGCGCCAGCGGTACCAGCTCGTTTTCGATGCGGCGATCGGCCAGGTTGTAGGGCGGCTGCTCCGAAATATACTGCACGATGCCCAGCCGCTCACTGATCGCCAGCGCCTCCATGACCATCCAGGCCGGATGCGTCGAGCAGCCCACGTAGCGGACTTTGCCGGCCCGCACCAGATCGTCCAGCGCACGCAGCGTCTCGTCCTGCGGGATCGTCAGCGATGGTCGGTGAATCTGGTAGAGATCGATGTGATCGGTTTGCAGACGACGCAGCGAGTCTTCGCAGGCTTTGATGATGTGGTAGCGGCTGTTGCCCTGCTCGTTGGGACCGTCGCCCATCTTGCCGTGGACTTTGGTCGCCAGCACGACCTGATCGCGCTTGCCGTTCTGCTTGAGCGCCACCCCGACGATCCGCTCGCTCTCGCCCGCGTTGTACACATTCGCCGTATCAAGGAAGTTGATGCCGGCGTCCAGGCTGCGATCGATGATCCGAATCGAGTCCTCCTCCGAGGTCGGCCCGCCGAAGTTCATGGTACCCAGGCACAGCGGCGAGACCATCACGCCTGTCCGGCCTAAAGATCGATAGTCCATGAGAAAACTCCTTGTGTAGCTGAAAGCGCAGCTAGCTCAACGACGGAGATGTCTAGCAAGATCCTTTCCGCATCTTCTCCAATCGGCGGTGTTTTTCTGCGATATATTATATATCCCATTGACGATATGGCTTAACTAACGTTGCGCTGATCTCAACGCTGATCAAGCGGTCAGTGCCTAGCCTGACAATCAAAGACGTACGAATCCTGGTCTATGCGTCTTTGATCGCTCTGCAATGCGTATTTCGTCCGATGCGGATCGTCAAGGACACGCTACACTAGGGTAGTGAATTTTGTCACAGCTACATTTTATACAGGAGCTGTTATGCCGATTATTCCAAGTGCGCTAGAACGCTTGATCTTCTTTGGCCTGAACGCGGGTCCGGGGCCACTGCTCGATATTTTTGGCGGTGTTGCTTTCCGCACCGTCCTCGCCGGTGTCAAGCTCGGCGTCTTCGATGCGCTGCATCCGCGACCGCTCACTGCTGCGGATCTCGCAGCCCGCATCGACGCGAACGAGCGTGGCGTCACGGTCTTGCTTGAAACATTGATCGCGCTGGGCTACGTTGCCAAAAAGGGTGATCGCTACTCCAATACGGCTATGACCCGCAAGTGGTTGGTGTCAAGCTCGCGCTCCTCGATCGTTCATGGCTATGTGTACTGGGGCACAATCCTGCAAGAGCTATGGGTCAATTTGGAAGAATCAATTCGGACGGGTCAGCCGCACACCAATCTCTACGAGTGGCTGGCAACGCGCCCCGACACCGCGCGCGCTTTTCAACAGTGGATGGAGGCGATCACGCGTTTGAACGCCGGTGAGATCCTTGGCAAGTTCAAGCTACAGTCAGGGGCCCGCCGCGTGATCGATATCGGTGGTGGCCATGCCATGTATAGCATAGCTCTGTGTCAGCGCTATCCGCAGCTTACGAGTGTCGTGATCGACGCACCAGAGGCGCTAACGATTGCGGAAGAAACGGTCGCCGCAGTCAAGCTGAGCCATCGCATCACGTTGCGCGCGAGTAATTTCTTGGAGGATGACCTTGGCGAGGGCTATGATGTGGCGCTGTTGTTCAATATTGTGCACGGCCTCCATACAGCGCAAAACCGGCTACTGGTGCAGCGAGTGGCGGATGCGCTCAGAGTGGGCGGGCAGATCGCGATCGTGGAGCAGCTGGCCGATAAAGCACCTGGCCCGACCACGCGTGCAATTGGGCATTTGCTCGGTCTAAGCTATTTCCATCTGCTGGGAGGCCAGGTCTACACCTTTGATGAGGTGGCCGAGTGGCTTCGCGCGGCGGGATTTGTGCAGCTACAGCGCAAGAACTTGCTCAAATCGAGCAGCGGTAACCTGATTCTCGCCAGCAAAGGCGACGGTACGAAAGGCGAAGCCGCTAGCTAGCATCTTCAAAATTTCGAGCAACAAAAAGACTCACGGAACTTGTCCATGAGTCTACTTGCGAATTTGCAAGAAATAGTTTGTCATAATTCAGAAACTAATTTGGTGATTTGATAGGGCTTCCTAATGCCCTAAAACTATGTTGTAAAGTCTTGTTTGTGTCATGATGCTGCAAAGTATTCGTGATACAAATGATAAGAAATACAGCCTGTTTTTCTACTATCTTGCCGATCGCTGTAAATACCCCTAAATCTCGTACACACTGCACATTACGTTAGACATCACGTGCATGAATTCCTTATGATATTGCAATTTGCTCAGGTTCGTCCTCCATAGATTGAAGCAACTGTGTGAAAAGGATTTACACGCTAGAGCGCTCTTGTTTGACTGGTTGCGTACACGCGTAACAAGGTCATTCGGCATAATTTTGGCCGTTAGCGACTCCGATCTGCCGCAAATCCGGCGCAGGATTTGTAACTACAAATGTTATGCACTAACCACTGATCTCCACCAACAAAGAAGGTGTGAGCGATGGCGATAGTGAGATTGTACATGCTTAGGCTGCCGCTCATCGCTAATGGCTTGGATGACGTCCGCTATCCTGTTCGCCTGTCGATGTGCTTGCTCAGCGGTATCACAGTGCG
>JAFAYS010000962.1 GCA_019240175.1 Chloroflexota bacterium
TGTTGGCCCAGATCACTGCGGCGGGACGAACGCCACCCGACAGCGTCGAGAGATAGCCACGCACGGCATCGCGATAGGCCGAATCAGAGCCGAACTCTTTGATGGTACCGTCGGAGTTATCGACCTGCTTGCGCAGCTTGTAGGTGCCCAGCGCCAGGTTATCGAGGATCACGCCGTCGAAGCCCAGCTTGCTCTGGCTGCTATCGCCGAAAAGATCGCGCTTCATGCGGCTCAGGGCGAAGTTGCGCCAGCCGGAGCTCGCGGGGTTCATGTGATACATCACGCGACCGCCGCTCCACGAGTACAGCCGCTTGCCCGCGCCATTGTGCAGGAACCAGCTCTCGTTGGGATGAATAAAGGTGCAGAAGTCGCCCTTCAGATACGCCACCTGATTGACGTGCGGCGAAAGGCTGCTGTCGCACCAGGACGACGAGCTGGAGTACGGGCCCGGGCCGTGGACCTCATTCGCCAGGAAGTACTGGACCGCCTTGCCGGTGTAGCCGTTGGATCGCATCGTGTCGCGGTAGGTCCGCTCAACGCGCGGCAGGGCTACCAGACCGGCACGCGCCGCCGCCTGCTCAACCGTTGTATCGTTCTGCTTATTCCAGAACATCGGCTGACGGACGTTTTTCTCGCCTGCTGCGTGCGTAATATCGCGGAACGGCGCGACGAGCAAGCCAGTCACACTGGTGACAACGAGAAGGATCAGGCCAAGCATCTTCTTGGCATTGGGCTGTCGAACGAAGGCATTATGGAACATGGTTTTCTCTTTATTAAGGCGTGTTCAGAGAGGGGAGCCGCAGCTAAGCGATTCCTCTGTGCTACAACGCTGATATATCGATCGGAGCAAGCTCCGAATCAAGCTTGTTTATGGAAGAACAGGATGAACGACCGACCTACCTGCACGAGTACACGATCTTGCCGGAGCGAGCGGACGGAGTGGTGGTGACATAGCCGCACTCGAAGTCGCGCCGCCAGCCGCCGCTGATGGCGTAACGTTTGCCCAGCGGAGCGCCCAGCGCAACGTTGTAGTTGTCGTACTGCCACCACTCGCCGTACTTGGACGGGTCCGAGTAGCGGAAGTAGGCTTTGCTGTTGTTGGTGATCAACAGGTACGAGGCCAGGCCGAACGCTTGCCGGTTGTAGTCGTACCGCGAGCCGATCACATTGCCGATCATGCCTTTGCCCTGCTGAAGCGTCAGCTCGGCAATCTCAAGATTGGTGTTGTACTCGGCGTCGCTCAAGGGGTCGGAGTTCCAGCTGACGACCCAGGCCTCGTTCATCCAGCCGTCAAGGTACTGGACGTAGCCCATGTAGTCGTCGCGGCTCACGCGGTAGTCGTCGATGATGTTGGCCCAGATCACGCCGGTGGGGCGCAGCGTACCCGAGAGTATCGCCAGGTAGCCACGCACCGCTTCACGATAGGCGGCGTCGGAGCCGAACTCTTTGATGGTGCCGTCGGAGTTATCGACCTGCTTGCGCAGCTTGTAGGTGCTCAGCGCCAGGTTGTCGAGGATCACACCGTCGAAGCCGAGCTTACCCTGCACCGCGTCGCCCAGAACATCGCGAACCATTCGCGAAAGGGCAAAGGTGCGCCAGCCGGCGCTGGCCGGGTTCATGTGATACATCACGCGACCGCCACTCCACGAGTACAGCCGCTTGCCCGCACCGTTATGCAGGAACCAGCCTTCGTTGGGGTGGAGATACCGGCAGAAATCGCCTTGCAGATAGGCGACCTGATTCACATGTGGCGTCAAGCTGCTGTCACAAGAGGCGGAAGCGTCGGCGTAGGGGCCGGGGCCGTGGACCTCGTTCGCCAGGAAGTACTGGACGGCCTTGCCGCTGAAGCCTTTGGCGCGCAGGCTATCGCGGTAGCTGCGCTCGACGCGCGGCAGAGCGATGAAGCTGGCACGGGATGCCGTCGTTTCGACCGAGGCATCCTTGGGCTTGTTCCAGAACAATGGCTGACGAACACTTTTGCCCGTCGGCGCGGGATTCGGCGTCGAGACGACTGGAATATAGATATCCCGGTCGCCTGCCGCCAACGCGGCGCGGGCGGAGAAACCGCTCAGGCTTACTAAACTTACCACGACCAGCAGCAGCTGGATCGTGCGCGAACTGAGGCGCCGCAGGTGGGGGGAATGCGGGCGGGGATGCAACGCGGCATGGCGTCGTGCTGACATAAGGGCAGCTCCTTTCCAACTTGGGATCGAAACGCATTTGAACATTGCGTCCTGGCAATGCTCGACATGTATGCGCTCTTTTTCGTCGTGTCACTCGCGACAAGGTGAGTGATGTTCCCCGAACAGTGTGTCCTGCAAATCCTAACGATCATGCAGGAAATATACAATTCTCTATTGTCCCTTGTATGTCTAGCCTACCTGGAGAACATCGTTGGTGACGATGGTCATAGATAGTAGGCTTGCGGGCAGCCGCAAACATCGCGTGCCGCACAGCGCCGTGCAGAGCGATCGAATCCAGCGTTGGATCACAAAATCTGAGATATGCCTATATGTGGAATCAGCAGCAGAAGCGCCGGGTAGGAGCTGTGGACCAGGATCAACGTCATTGATCTGGCACAAAAAGAAACGGTTGAGTCGGTCCTGACGGAGGCGACACAATCGCAGCTTTGAAGGGCACCTGAAGAGTCGGTGGTATGAGGCGGCTAGAGGCGAGAAGCAAGTCCGAAAGCGAGCCGCGTGGCTGAACTTTGGTACAAACAAGGTACTTAGCAAAGTCGCGAATGTAAGCGCCAACGCACCCTGGCGTCGTGCAGACATAGGCTAGTTGTGCTCCAATTCCAACATGGGATCAACAACGCTACGACATGGGAGTGTTGCTTGTGCCAATGGTAACAGCACCTTCCCCAAAAGTCAAAGCCGATAGAACGACGGTAGATAGAACGATCGAGAGTCGTACACCTCGGGCGTGCATCGATCGATATGCCGCAAGCCTGATCATTACAGGACTAGCCAGATCGAGAGCACAACACATACCGTCATCGTTCCCAGTGTGAGGGCATAGTACAACGGTGTGCGGCGCTGCCGGAGATTCCTGGCCAGCTTGCCCTGCCACTCCTGGGGATACGGTGATTTTGGCCCGTAGTAGCTCGTATCAAACAGCAGTAAGATGTTTTGTATTCTTTCAACCGTGGCAGCATTGTTGGTGGCCTGGTGCGATAAGCGGAAGATCCAGTAGACCGAGAACAAGATCGGTAAGCCAACCATCAGCGAGGCCAGGAGCTTAACGATCAACGGAAACGGTGTCGCCGCTGTCGTGCCGAAGAGCGCTGTTACAACGCCGAAGATAGCTAATAGCAGGCTGGTCGACCATTGAAATATTTGCTGCTCACGGTCTTGACGGCGCTGGATCTCATGGAGTTGGAAGTCAAGCGCATTCAACAAAATCGTGATTTTGGTATCAGTCAACTGCTCATGTGCTGGCATAGATCCTCGCGGTGGTAATTTGATGAAGTCCGACGTCGACCATGAAAGATCTTCACCTTAACATTATAGGAGCCGCACTATTTATCCTCAATGCTCAAGCTAACGCACACAATCCGCGATCCTAGGGCAGCGCGCTCGCGCTGGATGTACTCCCACAGCTCATGGAAAAAATGCACGGCCTCGGCGTTCTTGCTGGTCGCCGCGCCGCTGCTCTGCTGCACGTATTTTTCTCTGGCGTCGGCAAAGCCATCGTCGTCAAGCTGGCAGCCGCTGTGGAGAATGTACAGCCGCTCCTGCGCCCGTGTCAGCGCGACATACCAGATTGAGCGCTCTTCGTTGCGCTTGCGGCGGCGGAGATCGTCGCGCAGCTCCGAGAGCGGATCGGCTTTGTTGCTGCGGGACGCGCCGCCCTCGCTGATCACCAGCTTCCACTGCTCATCCCAGAGCACGCTCTCGACTTGTCCCGCGCGGCGGCTGGGCAGCGCCGTGTTGAAGAGCCAGACGACCGGCCACTCGCGACCTTTGGCCTGATGCACCGTCGCAACCTCGACCGCGTCAAAGGTTGGCGCAGTCGGCAGCGCGACGCGGGGCTGGGCCTGCACTCGCTGGCGCAGCAGCGCCATAAACCCGCCGATGCCCTCGGCTGGATGCGTTGCAGCGTAATCGTCGGCCTCGCGGAGCAACTGCTGAAGTGTCAGCTGGGCTTGTAGATCCTTGATCTCGGCGAGATAGCGTAGCAGACCGCTGGCTTGCCACAGCCATTCAAGGTAATCCGCAGGTGAGAACAAGCCCCAGCGTGACCGCGCCGTGGTAAAGAAGTGCATAAACGCCGTGAGCCGCGCGATCAGCTCGTCGCGATGCGGGAGCTCCGGCGGAACGCTGCCCGGATCGTCAAGCCAGGTGACGAACGATGGCGGCGGGAGCGCGGCGACTGAGGGATCGAGAATCGGCTGCTTGATTGTCAGGGCGGCGGCGGGAATACCGACCAGCGGACTTTCCAGCACATGCGCCAACGCCGCGCGATCGGCGGGATCGGCCAGCAGCCTCAGCAGCGACGAGCTGAGCCGCACAGTCCAGTGCAGATAAAAGCCACTGCCGCCGCTGAGCGCGTAGGGCACGCCCGCCGATGTAAGCGCTTCGAGCAGCGCGGGCAGATTCGTGCGCGAGCGCAGCAGCACAGCCATGTCGCGATACGCCACGCCGCGCTCGTGCAAGCGCTGAATCTCCGCCGCGATCGTCTGGGCCTCGTCCGCCAGCGTTGGCAGCGCGTGCAGCGACACTACCGGCTCATCGATCAGCGCGGGCGTACGTCCAGGCTGGCGACCGGCGAATGGGATCAGCTCAGCCAATCTTCCAAGCTCGCTGCCCAGGAGCGCGGCGTTGGCCACGGTTACGATCGCGGGATCGGAGCGATAGTTCTCGATCAGGCCGTGCTCGTTGCCGCTGCCGACGAAGGGAAAGTCGTAAATGCTTTCGGCGCGGGCCGAGTTCCAGCCATAGATCGCCTGGCGCGGATCGCCGACCACGGTTGTGCGCGCAAAGGTCTGCTGAAGCTGCTGCAACAGCGCCAGCTGCGGACGATTGGTATCCTGAAACTCATCGATCATGATAACGTCGAAGCGCGCGCGAATCGCGGGCGTGACGCGCAGTAGCCGCAGCGCGGCCTGCAACAGCTCGTCAAAATCCAGCACGCCGCGCCGGTGCAGATGTGCGGTGTACGCCGCGAAACAATACTCGATCAGCGGCACCAGCTGCTCGCGCTGCGCAGCAAACGAC
>JAFAYS010001000.1 GCA_019240175.1 Chloroflexota bacterium
GGCCTGACCGCCGACGGCAAGCGCGCCGCCGCAGGTAAAGGCAACTTCGAGACCGGCATCTCGTTTGAAGACTCGGTCGATTCGAACTACGCCTACAACAACGTGATCGCCGGCAACGGCACCAGCGGCGTTTTCTTCTTTATTCTCGGCTCCAATAACGAGGTCCACCACAATCTGATCGGTGTGGCGGCGGATGGCGTAACGCCCCTGCCCAACGGCTACCAAACCTCGTACGATGGCCAGACGCCGCCGTACTACGAGCGCAACGGTATTACGATCATGGGCGGCGCGCAGGGTAACAAGATTCACAACAACGTGATCGCCAATCATCCCGGCGATGGCATTGTGCTCAAGAATACCTCCGACGCGCAGCACGGTCACTTCGGCGCGACCTACTACAACACCATCAGCCGGAACAGCCTGTACAACAACGGCAATCCCTCGGTCAGCACCAGCGGCGCGATCGACGGCATCTGGCACAAGCCCTACTACGTCAACAATACCTGGACCTATCCCAACCAGGGCTTGCCCGCGCCGGCGCTGGCCAACGCCACGACCGCGCAGGTTGCCGGCACGTCGCGCGCGCTCAGCAATCAGGCCTGCGCTGGCTGCACGATCGAGATCTTCATCGCCGACAAGTCCAATCTCAACGATGCCAGCGGCGATAATGCAGGCGAGGGTAAGACTTTTATCGGCAGCGGCACCACCGACGCGAGCGGCAACTTTGCGGTGCTGGTCGCGGGAGTCGCAGGCGGCCAGCTCGTCACTGCCACCGCGACCGATACGCTGGGCAATACGTCGCAGTTTAGCGCCAATCTTGGCGTGACAGCTGCAGCCAGCGGCATTGCTTTGCCGGGCCGCTTCGAGGTGGAAGACTATAATCCTGGCGGCCAGGGCGTCGGCTATTACGACACCACGGCGGGTAATACGTCCGGCAAGTACCGCACCGACGACGTAGATATCCAAACAACCGCCGATAGCTCGGGCGCGTACAACGTGGGCTATATCGCGACCGGCGAGTGGCTGGCCTACGATGTGAACGTGGCGGCTGCCGGCAGCTATCGCTTTGTGGTGCGCGCGGCCACGCCATACACGGGCAAGAAAATCCGGATCGAGATCGACGGCGTGAACGCGACCGGCTCGATCAATGTGCCCAACACCGGCGGCTGGCAGGGCTGGGCGGATGTATCCAGCAACCCGGTCGCGCTCACAGCCGGGCCGCACACGCTGCGGATCGTCGCTGAGTCCTACGATCTCAACCTGAACTATGTGCAGGTTGTAACGCCTTAGCAACAGCGGGCATTGATCGAAAAAGCCCCGTTCCCAAAAGGACGGGGCTCAATCTTTTGCTCCACAGGTGTCGCTCAGGTGGGATTGACCTCGGTGTTGATCTGTGCCAGCAGCAGCAACGTCTCAAGCTGATCTTTGAAGCGCTCCGGCGTGGGAATCCATTCTGCGACCTCCTCGCGGAAGAGCAACGCGCCGTTGCGGGCCTTGTAGTCCAGCGTAGGCTGCGTGTAAATCGGCGTCGCGCCCAGCCGCTCGATCAGGTCGATCACGCCGCGCGCTTGGAGCCGCTGTTGGAGTGCCGCGTCGTCGGCTACAATCTCCCAGCCGGTCGAGCCAAAGCCCAGGATTTTTGTGTTGTACTTGAGCTGCCAGTTTTGCCTGCCGGGAACTCCGGCCATCGTGATATCAAAATAATTGTAGTAGCTGCCGGATTCGGAGTAGCGGTTGAGCTGAGGCGCCATCGTCGCGCGCACGGTTCGGCCCGCGTAGCTGCCGGTGAGAAAGCTAGAAGTGCTGCCGCCGTTGTCTTCGCTCACCTTGCCGCCAACGACCGGGATCAGGGGCGTCCAGACTTTGGCAAAGCGCGCGTTTTTGAACTTGCTGATCAGGAAGCCCAGGGCAAACACGAAGATCAGAAACACGATCAGGACAATCGCGCCGAAGAATGTATCGCCGGTTTCTTGGCTCATAGCGTTTACTTTCGCTCGCAGAGCAATGTCGGCTTTAGCGGGCCTGCAATCTAAGCCGAATGATCGTTAACGAACCTAGCTTGTGCGGTAATCCCGCAATGCCTCGATATAGGGATGTGCCAGCACCTCACTGATCAGTTGTTCTGGTCCGCACAGATATGAACTCTCGTTGTCATAATCGGTCCACACGCACCAGCGCCTGGACTCCGGCCACCAGTAGGTTGGTGTAAGCCGCAGATCTGGGTGCTCCTGACGACCAATCATCAGGACATCCTCAAGTTTGCCACGGTAGAGCCGGTCGGGCTCGTTCCAGTTATGGGTGGCAAGAAAGACATGGAAGAAAAAACAGGCCTCGTCTCCCGTGTAGGGCTGTAGCAGCTCTACCAGCGGGTTGAGGATGGTTTCGTCAAGGTAGCCTTCGCCAGCGTGCATAAAACGCCCAATTGACTTTTGTACAGCATCTAGGTGCGATTCATGGATACTAACGGTATAGGGAATATTGCCGCGCTCCGCGAGGGTTTGCCAGCGAATACGCACCTCACGTTCCTCACGCTGGTCGTATGTTTCATGCGCAGCTTGTGATGCGTTATCGTCCCACAGAAGATCTTCCCATATTGTATGGAAGATGCGACAGTTTGCCTCGAAGGGGGCCGGCAAGATCATCGGATAATAGACCTGCCTGCCAGGGCTGATATCTGGTTGCAGCCAGGCAAAGGCGGAGAAGTCGCTCAATCGTTCCATGATCGTCCTGGTGTTACATACGAATGCTGGCATTGTAGCTTAAAAGCTAACCCTCATACACATACAATGCCACTCAAACGAGCGGCGCTAATCCGCTTACTCTTTGTTCTTTGCTCTCTCGTTTTAGGTTCTCAGT
>JAFAYS010001056.1 GCA_019240175.1 Chloroflexota bacterium
CGTCGATCCGCCAGCCGTCCGCCGAGCCGATAGCCGATCGTGAGATAGATCAGCGTCAAACCAATGACATTCGCCCAGATCAACTGCGATGAGCCGAAGAATGGCTGCAGCAGTCGCGAGGCGGTCAGCTCAATGCCAAGTGAACAAATGCCGCCGGTTAAAACGGCGGCAAGCAAATACGTTCGTTGTCGCACGAAATCCTACTTCTCCTGATACGTTATCGTAAAAAGACTAGCCCGAGGCTAGCCTGAACCAAACGTTAGCTGAGTAGCGCACCGACCACTAATCGTTGCAGCACTTGCAGCAGCAGCAGCGCTACCATTGGGCTGAAATCGATAAAACCGACCGTCGGGATGATCCGCCGCAGCGGCCCCAGGATCGGCTCGGTGATCTCATGCAAAATCTGCGTAGCGCGCATCTGCCCCGTCTGGTCGATAAAACTCATCAGGATTCGCGCAATAATGGCGATGTAGAGCGCGTTGAATAAAAACTGAAAAAAGGTTGGGAGAAATCCATTCATGCGGTCAGCCATCCTCGTAGCAGTGTTGGCTTACGTTTCCTGCGTCCGATACGCAGCATAGTTGCATTATAGCATGGCTCGTCACTCTGCTATCTTCGACAAACTATTTGCAAATCGTTGACAAGCGCTGGTCAAATGCTATACTAGCTGTAGAAGGAGTAACCTAGCTATGACCAACTCCTCGCGCTTTTTGCAGAACTATTCAAATACACCGTTGTATAACACAAAGCTCGTCGTGAGTGAGACTGGCGTGCCTGCCGATACATTTCGGGCCTGGGAGCGGCGCTACGGCTTGCCGCACCCACACCGTGGCGACGGCGGCCAGCGGCTCTACTCCGAGCGTGATATTGCGACTATTCGCTGGCTGCGCGATCGAACCAGCGAGGGATTGACGATCAGCCAGGCTGTGGCGCTGCTTGAAACCGAGGCGCACACGCCCGCGCCGGTCAGCGATGTGCCGCGCTCCTACGAGGTGTTGCGCGCCGATCTGCGCCAGGCGCTGCTCCACTTCGACGCACCCAGCGCCGACACGGTGCTCAGCGAAGCCTTTGCGATCTACTCGCTCGATAATGTATGTGTCAATATTATACAGCCGACGCTGGTCGATATCGGCGAAATGTGGCATCTCGGCACGGCCTCGGTCGCGCAGGAGCACTTCGCCAGCCAATTTTTGCGCCGCAAACTCCTGGCGCTGCTCAATATCTATGATGTGCCGGAAGGCCGTGCGACCGTTGTGGCGGCCTGCGCTCCCGGCGAGCAGCACGATCTGGGACTGCTGCTGCTGGCGCTGTTCCTGGTGCGGCGCAACTATCGCGTGGTTTTTCTGGGCGCGGATGTGCCAAGCGAGGCGCTGCGGCAAGCCGTTGAGCAGGTTCAGCCCGAGATCATCTGTATCTCGACGGCCACCACGGCCACTGTTGATCACGCGATCCAGATGGCCTACGAGGTGCAAGCCGACAGCAGCGATCGACTGATTTTTATCGGCGGGCAGGGCGCGGCTCAGCAGATCGAGCCTATACCAGGACTACATTTCTTGCAGGGCAACGGCGTGGCCGCCGCCGAGCAGATCGGCGCGGCGCTGAGCAGCAAGCGTTTGGGCGGCTCTGAGCGCCTGAACTAAGCGATGCGACGTCAAGCGCGCAACTCAGGGCAAAATCCTAGCATAAAAACTGCTAAGATGAAGCGAATGTCATCGCAGAAGAAAGCAGGGTTGTAATGGAAGCACCGAAGGAAGCACGCCTGACGATCTATCCCGCGCAGTATTATCTCGCAGCCCTGCCGAGCACAGCGCACGAGCAGCGCTATGCCGCGCTTCAGCCCGCCTATTCGCTTGAGAAAGCCTACCTGGAGTGCCGCGAAATGACGCGCCAGCATTCCAAGAGCTTTTTTCTGGCCTCGCGGCTGCTGCCCAAGCCCAAGCGCCGCGCCATGGAAGCGCTCTACGCCTTCTGTCGCACCTCCGACGACAATGTCGATAACAATGCCGAGGCCGCCCAGGCACTGGCGCACTGGGTCGCTCAAGTGCAGCATCCGATCACACCGCGTGATCAGCCCGTGCTGCTCGCCTGGGACGACACCTGTGAGCGCTACTCGCTGCCCTGTGAGCTGGCCAATGAGTTGCTGGCGGGTGTAGCAATGGATCTGACGATTCAGCGCTATGCGACGTTCGCTGAGCTGTGGGTGTATTGCTACCGCGTTGCTTCCGTAGTGGGACTGCTCTCGATGCGGATCATTGGCTTCGATCCCGGCGCTGAGGTGTACGCGATCCGGCTGGGCATTGCGCTCCAGCTCACCAACATTCTGCGCGACATCGGCGAGGACGCGCAGCGTGGCAGGATTTATCTGCCACTGGAAGATCTTCAGCGCTTCAATCTGAGCGAGGCGGATATTCTCAACGGCGTGCGCGACGACCGCTTTCGCGCGCTGATGCGCTACGAGATCGAGCGCGCCGAGCAGCTATACCGCATGAGCTGGCCCGGCATTGCGAAGCTGAACCCGGATGGGCAGATGGCTGTGGCGGCGGCGGCGCTCTTTTATCGCGGCATTCTGCACAAGATCATCGCCAACGACTTCGACGTCTTCACCAAGCGCGCGCATTTATCGGCGATCGAGAAGCTGATGCTGCTGCCCACTATCCGCAACCAGCTGCAGCGCCTGCGCCGTGGTCAGACCGATCTAACCTGCTAGCCGCCTGCCGCACACAATCGACAAACAGTTACGACGCACGCAACCCTTCATGCAGCGTCGCGCTGCTGTTCGGCTTAGCCTACAGCGCGACCACAGGCTCTGCTCCCCGTGAGTGTTTTAGCTCATCTGACGGTATTTTGCGACGGCTTCAGCGCGGTTCCGCGAGCGCAGCTTACGCAAAATATGCTGCACATGCTTCTTCGCCGTCGACTCGGCGATCACCAGTCGATCGGCGATCTGACGGTCGGTCGCGCCCTCAGCCAGCAGCTCGATCACTTCGATCTCGCGCTCGGTCAGATCGATCGAGCGTCCGCGATCAGTTGCCGTGGCCTGCTGGAAATGCAGCAGCGCGCGCGTCGCCATCTGCCGCGACATTGCGATCTGACCATCCATGACACCAGCGACCGCCCGCGCCAACGCCTCAGGCTCGATATCTTTGGTCAAGAAGCCAAACGCCCCCGCTCGCAGCGAATCGACGATGAGCTCGTCGGTACCGGCGACGGTCAGGATGACCACGCGAATATCGGGCAGCGTGTCGATCAACTGGCGCGTGATTGTGATACCATCAATATCCGGCAGATTCATGTCTAAAACGACAATATCAGGCCGTAGCTCACATGCCAGCGCCAGCGCGTTCGTGCCGGTCGAAGCCTCGCCGACAACGGTAAGCTGTGGA